>JBOGYA010000126.1:0-7898 GCA_050696515.1 Solirubrobacteraceae bacterium | reverse complement strand
CTTCTCCCCCTCCCCCTACGGTGGATCCTGGACGGCCCGTCAGGGCCGGACGGAGGGGGGCCGAGGCGAGGGATCGCAACAAACAGACCGCCCCCTCCATCTAGGCTGGCCCCTTGTCCGCCGGCACCCGTAGCACCGAGGAGCGCGAACACGCCCGTAGGGAGCGTGAATACCAGCGCGGCAGGCGCAGCCGGCGGCCATCCCGGGGGGCGGCGATGGCGCTCGCCGCGGTGGCGGTCGTGACGGTGGGGGCGTTTGCGCTGGCGAAGGCGCTGCCGAGCTCCAAGCCCGCCCCACCGGGGCGGGCGGGCCTTCAACCGCTGGTCGTGAAGATCACGATCCCCGAGGGGGAGACTCGCGCGCAGATCGCGAAGCTCGCCGCGGCGAAGGGGCTGACGGGCAGCTACCTGGCGGCGTCGCGGCGCTCGTCGCTGCTGGATCCCGCGCACTACGGGGCGCCGCGGGGCACGCCGAGCCTCGAAGGCTTCCTGTTCCCCGCGACCTACGAACTGTACGCCGGCTCTCCGGCGCGCCGGCTGGTCGCCGAGCAGCTGACCGCGTTCGAAGAAAACTTCGGCCTCGCCGAGGTCCACCGGGCGCGCGCGCTGCACATGACCCCCTACCAGCTGTTGACGGTCGCCTCGATGGTCGAACGCGAGGCGCTGCTGGAGCGCGACCGCCCGCGCGTGGCGGCGGTGATCTACAGCCGCCTGCGCCTGGGGATGCCGCTGGGGATCGACGCGACGATCCGCTACGCGCTGCACGACTTCTCGGCGCCACTGACTGAGGCGCAGCTGCAGACGGACAGCCCTTACAACACGCGCACCCACCGCGGCCTGCCGCCGACGCCGATCAGCAACCCCGGGGTGGCCTCGATCGGTGCGGCCGCGCACCCCGCGCACGTGCCCTACCTCTACTACGTCAACGGCGCGGACGGCTGCGGCGAGCTGGTGTTCTCCACGAGCGAAGCCGCGTTCGAACGCAACGCGGCGGCCTACCGGGAAGCGCTGGCCCACAACGGCGGACAGGTGCCGACCTGCAAGAGGCATTGATGCCCCGCCTCGGCGTTCTGGGCTGGCCCGTGGCGCACAGCCGCTCGCCGGCGATGCACAACGCGGCGCTGGCGGCGCTGGGTCTGCGGGAGTGGAGCTACCAGCGGTTGCCGGTGCCACCGGAGCTCTTCGAGGAGACGACCCGCGCGCTCGGGGGCGCGGGCTTCGCGGGTGCCAACGTGACGATCCCGCACAAGCACGCGGCGCTCGCGCTCGCGGACGAGGCGAGTGAGGCGGCGCGCGCGATCGGAGCGGCGAACACGCTGACCTTCGGCGCGGGCGGGGGAATCGCCGCGGAGAACACCGACGCCCCGGGGCTGATCGCGGCGCTGGAGCGCGCCGGGCACTCGCCCCGGGGCCTCACCGCGATGGTGCTCGGCGCGGGCGGCAGCGCGCGCGCGGCGGTGTGGGCGCTGCGTGAGGCGGGTGCGCGGGAGGTCTCGGTGTGGAATCGCACCGCCGCTCGTGCGGAGGAGCTCGGGCGGTCGCTGGGGGCTCGTGCGGTCAGGTTGCCCGAAAGGGCCGACATTCTGATCAACTGCACCTCGGTGGGATTGAAAAACGAGGGGCCCGGCTCGCGGGCCGCAAGCGGCCCACTGCGCCACCCTCGACTAGTACCCCCGGCTAGCGCTGGGGAGAGCGACCTCAACCTGCTGAGCCTTAAGCACGATCTGGTCGGTAGGTACTCGTATGTCGTCGACTTGGTCTACAGAGAAGGCACCACACCGCTGCTCGCGGCCGCGCGGGAGCGGGGCGTGCCCACTCTCGACGGCCTGGAGGTGCTCGTCGCCCAGGGCGCGCTCAGCCTCGAACGATGGACTGGCCGGCCGATCGACGATCAGCAGCGATCGCCAGACCGGCCAGCGCTGGTCGAGGTCATGCGCCGCGCCGCACGGGAGCAGGACGGCTAGCCTCCCAGCCGCGCGACGGCGCGCGTGCGCGGGGGCGCGAGGGCCGATGCTGGGAAGGGACGACCTGTGAGCGCGCACGCTTCTGAGGGCGAAACCGACTTGCGTGAGATCTTCGGCGTGGAGGACGAGCAGCCCGCGGTGGTCGTGGAGCTGCCTGAGCGCGAGCCGCCCGAGCCCGTGCCGGAGGCTCCCAGGGAGACCCCCGGCGAGGGCCGGGTGGGCATCACCTCGCCGACCCGCCGCGGCTCCTCCTCGCGGTTCCTGACCGATGTGATCGTGGACATGGGTCTCGTCGCGCGCGAGCGCGTGGACGAAGCGATCGCGACCTCGCGCAGCTCGGGGACGACACCTGAGCGGGTACTGGTCGAAGAATCGGCGCTCAGCAACGACGGCCTCGCGCGCGCGCTGGCGGAGCGCTACGGCCTCGACCACCTCGACCTCGGCGTCTTCCAGGTCGACATGGGCGCCGCCAACCTCGTGACGACCGCGGCCGCCAAGCGCTACCAGGCGGTGCCGGTGGCGTTCGTGGACAAGCGCACGCTGCTGGTGGCGATGACCGACCCCTCGAACGTGCTCGCAGTGGACGACATCGCGATCATGACCGGCTACGAGGTGCGCGTAGCGGTCGCGGCGCCGGAGGACATCGTCGCGCTGATCTCCCGCCTGGACCGTCTGGACGACGTCGTCGCCGCCACCGGTGAGCTCGTCGAGGGGGAGGAGTCCCAGGCGGAAGTCGTGGACCTGCGCGAGACCGACGACGACGCGCCGGTGATCAAGCTCGTCAACCAGATCGTCGCGCAGGCGGTCGAGCAGCACGCCTCCGACGTTCACATAACCCCCGACGGCAAGGAGACGCGGGTGCGCTTCCGCGTGGACGGGGTGCTGTCGGACATCACCACCGTGCCGAAACGGATGGGGCCTGGAGTGGTCTCGCGCATCAAGATCATGGCCGAACTGGACATCTCCGAGCGGCGTCTGCCCCAGGACGGCCGCGTGGGGCTGACGGTCGACGGGCGCCACGTGGACCTGCGCGTGGTGACGCTCCCGAGCGTGCACGGGGAGTCGATCGTGATGCGCATCCTCGACAAGGACTCGGTCGTGATGAACCTCGAGAAGCTTGGCATGGGCGACGAGGAGCGCGAGCGCTTCGAGCACGCCGTCCACCAAACCCACGGTGCGGTACTCGTGACGGGCCCCACGGGCTCGGGCAAGTCGACCTCGCTGTATGCGGCTTTGCAGGCCCTGAACACGCCGGAGAAGAACATCATCACCGTCGAGGACCCGGTCGAGTACCAGGTCGAGGGCATAACCCAGGTGCAGGTCTCCCCGAAGGCGGGCCTGACGTTCGCGACGGGCCTGCGCGCGATGGTGCGCGCGGACCCCGACGTGATCATGGTCGGTGAGATTCGCGACCGCGAGACCGCGCAGATCGCGGTCGAGTCGGCGCTCACGGGCCACCTCGTGCTTTCGACGCTGCACACCAACGACGCGCCGTCCGCGGTCACGCGTCTGGTCGAGATGGGCATCGAGCCGTTCCTGGTGGCCTCGGCGCTCGACTGCGTGCTCGCGCAGCGCCTCGTGCGCACGCTGTGCTCGCACTGCAAGAAGCGCACGATCATCTCCGCGGAGGTACTGCGCCAGAACGGCTACAAGGCGCTCGTGGACCTGGAGGCGTACGAGCCCGCGGGCTGCCGGCGCTGCGGCGGCTCGGGCTACCGCGGCCGTGGGGGGATCTACGAGGTGATGAGCGTGACCCCCGAGATCCGCCGTCTGGCGCTCGAACGCCGGGCCGCGGACGATCTGCGCGAGGTGGCGATCCAACAGGGGATGCGTGGCCTGCGCGAGGACGGCCTGGACAAGGTCCGCCAGGGCCGCACCTCGATAGCCGAGCTCTCCCGCGTCCTCGGCAGCGGGTGAGGCTATTACCCAGATACAAAGAGAGGACGGACTGGGTATAGCGATAGTAGTAGGGGTGGGTGTTGTTATTAAAAATCCCGAGTTGGTGCAACCATTGTTAGACAGAACTCGAAAAGTTCAATACAACACACCACCCCTCGACCTCGCAATTCCACGATCGCGATTGCCTCAACCTTCGGGGCGTCCCGACTCACTCGTATTTTCGTCCACTGGGCTCCAAAGGGCCGCGGATGAGGCGTAGGCGGAGTCGATGCGCAGGGCGATGGGAATCGACTTCGCAGATGTCTTGATGGATGTCGTCTCGCGCCGCGCCTCGGACCTGCACCTGGCGGCCGGGGCGCACCCGACGGTCCGCGTGCGCGGGCACCTCACGCCGCTGGAGGAGTACCCGAAGCTCTCCGGCACGGACACCCGCGAGATCGTCTACTCGATCCTTACCGCCGACCAGCGCCAGCGCCTAGAGACCGACTGGCAGCTGGACTTCGCCTATTCGGTGCCGGGCCACGCGCGCTTCCGCGTGAACGCCTACTACCAGCGTGGGGCGATCGGGGCGGCGTTCCGCCTGATCCCGGTGGACCTGACCTCGATCGACGAGCTGGGGCTGCCGCCGACCGCGCACGAGCTCACGCGCAAGCCGCGCGGGTTCGTGCTCGTGACGGGCCCCACGGGCTCGGGCAAGTCGACCTCGCTGGCGGCGATGATCGACGAGATCAACCAGTCCCGGGACGAGCACATCATGACGATCGAGGACCCGATTGAGTTCCTGCACCCACACAAGCGCTGCCTGGTCAACCAGCGCGAGCTGGGCGCGGATGCGCAGAGCTTCTCGGACGCGCTGAAGGCCGCGCTGCGCCAGGACCCCGACGTGATCCTCGTCGGCGAGATGCGCGACCTGGAGACAATCTCCACCGCGCTGACCGCCACGGAGACCGGCCACCTGGTGTTCGCGACGCTGCACACACAGGACACCGCGCAGACGATCGACCGCGTGATCGACGTGTTCCCGCCTCACCAGCAGGGGCAGGTGCGGGTGCAGCTGTCGGTGTGCCTGCAGGGGATCATGACCCAACAGCTGATCCCGACCGCGGACGGCTCGGGCCGGGCGGTGGCGTGCGAGGTGCTGGTGCCGACCCCGGCGGTGCGCAACCTGATCCGCGAGGGCAAGACACATCAAATCTACTCGACGCTGCAGACGGGCATGGCGCACGGGATGCAGACGATGGACGCCTCGCTGGCGTCGCTCGTGCGCGCCAACAAGATCTCCCAGAAAATGGCCGAAGCCCGCTCGTCCACCCCCGAGGAGCTGCGGCGCCTACTCGGCGCGGGCTCGCTGGCGGCGTAGGCAATGAGCACGTACGTCTTCAAGGCGATGGACTTGGCCGGCGTGAAGGCGCGCGGCGAGGTCGACGCCGACTCCAAGCAGGCGGTCTCCGACCAGCTGAAGGCGCGCGGTCTGATCGTCCTGGAGATCGCCGACAAGCACGCCTCGCGGGAGATCGAGATCGCGTTCCTGAAGAGCGTGAAGGCGGGCGACCTCGCGGTCTTCTCGCGCCAGCTCTCGACGATGATCTCCTCGGGCATGAGCATCCTGCGCGCGCTGTACGTGCTGGAGGAGCAGACGCAGAGCAAGTTCCTCAAGGAGACGATCGTGGAGGTGCGCAAGGACGTCGAGGCGGGCCTGCCGCTGAGCGACGCGATGGAGCGCCACCCGAAGGTCTTCAACCCCCTGTTCGTCTCGATGACGCGCGCGGGGGAGACGGGCGGCGTGCTCGAGGGCGCGCTGCTGCGCGTCGCCGACCAGCTCGAGAAGGACGCCTCGCTGCGCCGTCAGATCAAATCGGCGATGGTGTACCCGATCATGGTGATCATCTTCGCGGTCGCGGTGATGATGGCGCTGGTCGCCTTCCTGGTCCCGGTGTTCGAGGGCGTCTTCAAGCAGTTCGGCGGTGAACTACCCAAGATCACTCAGGTCTCGGTGTTCCTCTCGCACGCGGTGACGGGCTACTGGTGGCTGATGTTCGGGCTGACCGGCGCCATCTCGGTCGCGTTCATCAAGTGGAAGAGCAGCTCGTGGGGGCGCAAGCAGTGGGACCGCTTCCGCCTGCGGATCCCGATGAAGATCGGGACGATCGTGCAGGAGGTGGCGATCGCGCGCTGGTCGCGCACGCTGGCCGCGCTCACCGGCGCGGGCGTGCCGCTGCTGCAGGCCCTGGAGATCACGGGCAAGACGGGCGGCAACATCGCCGTCGAGGAGGCGATGGACGGAGTGATCGCCTCAGTTAAGCGCGGTGGCACGATCGCGGCGCCGCTGGCCCAGGCCTCGATCTTCCCCACGATGGTCTCGCACATGGTCGGCGTAGGCGAGGAGACCGGCGCGCTGGACGCGATGCTCGACAAGGTCGCCGACTTCTACGAGGACCGCGTCGAGGCCTCGGTCAAGGCGCTGACCTCAATTCTCGAGCCGATCATGATCATCGTCATCGGCTCGATCGTCGGCTTCATCGTGATCTCGATGTACATGCCGCTGTTCACGGTTTACAACCACATCGAATAGCCTCGCGGCTGAACCCACTCTGACCATTTTGGCTATGCTGGTCCGTTAGCACTATTCTGGAGGGCCGTATGGCGAACGCGCTCTTCCAACAGACCGGCTTCACGGATGCCAAACGGCACCTCTCGGAGCTGATGACCGAGGTCGTCCACGAGCATCGGCCGGTCCAGGTCAACCGACATGCGGGCAAGGAGCAGATGTTCCTCGTGGCCCGGCGCGAGCTCGAGGACCTGCTCGAGCTGTCCGGTCAGCGCTTCGAGACGCGCGTGATCTTCGACGAGGGCGAGGTCGTTGTGAGCCTGCCCGCGTTCAGCCTCATCGGGGCCGGCGAGAGCTTCGACGAGGCGGTGGACGACCTGCTTGCCGTGCTGCGCCAGTACTGCGCGCAGTATCTCGAGCGCTTGGAGTTCTACCGGCAGACCGATCGGCGCAGCCTGCTGGCACTGGTGTTCCTCTTCTCTCTGACCCCGCCGGAGGAGCAGCGTGAGCTGCTGCTGCATCCGCCCGAGGGGCGGGCGTGACACCGAAGGCGCCGAGCTTCGACCAGATCGAGCAGTTCCTGAAGGCCCATCGCTGGACGGAGGTCACCGGCCGGTCCGGACACGGCGCGGGCCATCGGGTCTTCGAGAAGGTGCTCGCCGGCGGCGAGGTGCTGACGACCCACATCTCACACTCTGGCAAGAAGGGCCCCGGCACCGGCCGGTTCGGCGAGATGCTCCGCGAGCAGCTCAAGACCAACCGCAAGGACTTCTGGAAGGCGATCGAGACGGGGGAGCCGGTGCCTCGACCAGCGCCGATCGAGGCTGCCGTGGCGGCGCCGGAAGCATGGCAGGTCGAGGTCTTGCTCCGGCGCGTCGGTGTCAAGCCTGAGGAGCTTCAAGGCATGACCACCGACCAAGCGCGGCAGATCATCGAGAAGCACTGGGCCGAGAGCTAAGGGCGCTTCGGCTTCATCGTGATCTCGATGTACATGCCGCTGTTCACGGTTTACAACCACATCGAATAAAGGATTGCCCTTCGGGCCGCGACGTAGAACGCATCTGAGAACTCTTCGATTCACACCGCCAAAGGTTGCTGGAAGCGATCTGGGGAGTTTTCAGATGGTTTCGTGTGGTCTCGGTGGCGGACGCCCCGTGATGCGCCACCGCCAGGAGGCTCCGAGTTGGCGCGCTCACCCGTGAAGACGGGGGCGTCCGCTGTCAGCCGGCTCGGCGGAGCTTGGTCAGCGGGACGAAGATGATGCGATCGACGCTGTCAAGTGGGAGCGACGTGATCTCGACTATCGCCCTGTCGTCATCGCGCAACTCCAAGACGCCTCCACGGGCGCCAGCGGGGACGTCATCGATCGGCTCTATGAGCTCGACCAAGTCGAAAGCAGTGATCTCACGGAGTGCGGGCATAGCTACATCCTAGAACCTCGGATAGGCGGTTATCAACCGTGGCGCATCGCCTGCACGCTCGTAGTGC
>JBOGYA010000125.1:0-7907 GCA_050696515.1 Solirubrobacteraceae bacterium | reverse complement strand
GGCCACGCCCGGCGCATCGCCGGCGCGCACGCCTCCTCCGCGGTGCCCCTCGGCGGCGTGAACCTGCCGGCGCTCTCCCCGGGCGCCCGGCCCTCCGAAGCCGACCAGGAGATCGCTGCCGCGCAGGCCCTGCACGCCAGGCTCGTGCGCACCGCGGTTCCGTGGTCGACGCTGCAGCCGCGTGGCCCCGGCCAGATCGAACCGCACGCGCTGGCCTTCCTCGATCGCCTGGTGGGTGATGCGGCGGGCGACGGCATCAAGGTGATCGCGACCGTCGACAGCACACCCTGCTGGGCCTCCTCCGCGCCGGCGCGGCTGCTGCGCAGATGCGTTCCGGGAGGGTCGAGCAAGGCCGGCGCTTGGCCGCCGCTCGACCCCTCCGCCTACGCAAGCTTCGTCGCCTACCTGGCCGCGCGCTACGGCACGCGCCTGGCGGCGATCGAGGTCTGGAACGAGCCCGATCAGGCCAACGAAGACTACTTCGCCGGACCTGAAAAACCGCAGCGCTACGCGGCCATCCTGCGGGCCGCCTACCCCGCGATCAAGCAGGCCGACCCGAACGTACCCGTGCTCGCCGGCTCGCTCGTCGGCTCCAACGGAGTCTTCCTGCGCGCCCTCTACGCGGCAGGCATCAAGGGCTACTACGACGGCCTCGCGGTCCACTTCTACAACCTGCTGCTCGGGTCGCTGCGCGCGATCCACGAAGTGCAGCTCGCCAACGGCGACAACACGCCGCTGTGGCTCGACGAGTTCGGCTGGAGCTCCTGCTGGCCCCACAGGATCCAACAGGAACAGGGGTGCGTGACCAGGAAGGTCCAGGCGACCAACATCACCAACACCTTCCGCTCCCTCGCCCGCACCCCCTACATCGCCGCCGAGGTGCTCTACAAGCTCGAAGGCTCGGCCTCGGAAAGCTTCGGCGTACTGGGCGAACGCGGCACCCGCAAGCCCGCATTCAGCGCGCTCGCCCGTGTCCTTGCCTCGCCATTCGGGACACCCACCCCGGTGAGCCTGAGCCTGCGCAAGCGCCACGGCGCCGTGGTGGCCAGCGGCTCCGGGCCCGTCGGCGACTACATGCAGCTCGAAGCCCTCCAGGGCGGCGTTTTGCGCTACAGGGCCCTCTTTACGCTCAACCGCTTCAACCGCTACTCGATCGCGCTGCCGCGGGTGCTGGGCACACAGGGCTTGACGGTGCGCGTCTTCCAATACTGGGCGGGCTCGGGTAAAGACGCCCGGCGCAGCACCTAAGCCACGGCGGGCCCTACTCCGTGTTGTGCAGCAGCGCCCCGAAGGTGAGCACGAGGATCTTCAGGTCCAGCGCCAGCGACCAGTGGGCGATGTAGTAGTTGTCCCACTCGACCCGTTCGGCCAGCGAGGTCTGGCCGCGCAGGCCATGGACCTGAGCCCAGCCCGTGATCCCCGACTTCACGCGGTGGCGGTCGCCGTAGCGGGTGACGTCCTGGCGGAAGAGCTCCACGAACTCGGGGCGCTCCGGGCGGGGGCCGATGATGCTCATCTCGCCGCGCAACACGTTGAACAGCTGCGGCAGCTCGTCCAGCGAGGTGCGGCGCAGGAAGCGGCCGATCGGGGTGCGGCGGTCGGAGCCCTCCACCCCGCCGGGAGCCGTGTCGCGCTCCAGCATGAGCTCGGTGGCGGCGACGTCGTCCATGTGCATCGAGCGGAACTTGTAGAGGTCGAACAGCGTGCCGTCGCGGCCCACGCGGCGCTGGCGGAAGAGGACCGGCCCCGGCGAGGTCAGGCGTACGGCGAACGCGGTGCAGGCCAGCACCGGGGAGAGCACGACCACCAGCAGCGCCGCGAACACGCGGTCGAAGGCGTGCTTGAGCGCGAACTGCACGCCCTTCGGGTCGACCGCGGTGAAGGAGAGCAGCGGCAGGCCCCCCACCGTGTCGTAGCCGACGCGGTTGTTGATCGTGTCGAACATGCGCGGCACCACCGAGACATCGATGCCCAGTTCCTGGCAGCGCTGGATCAGGCGGCTGACGCGCGCGTCCGCGACCGAGGAGAACGCCACGATCAGGTTCCGCACCCCGGTGCGCCGCACGACCTCGTCGAGGTCCTCCGTCGTGCCGAGCACCGGCACCTCGCGCCCGCCCACTTCGGCGAGCGGGCGGGGGTCGTCGTCGAGGAAGCCGACCGGGCAGAGGCCGTACTCGGGGTGATCCTCCAGGCGCCGCGCCACCTGCGCGCCCACCATGCCCGCGCCCATGATCAGCACCGGCCGGCCCACCAGCCCGCGGCTGCGTGCAGAGCGCTGCGCGAGCGCGAGCGTCGCGCGGCCGGCGCCCAATGCCGCCAACGCGAGCAGCCACGTCTCCACCCAGTCGGACGGAGTGGGGATCTGCCCGTTGGCGAGCAGTCCGATCGTCGCCGCTCCCATCGCCGCGACCGACACGGCGCTTACGGCAGGGGCCAGCCCGTCGAGGATCAGCGCGCGCAGCCGCGTGTGGTAGAGCCCGCGCAGGTAGAGCACCAACATCGTCAGCGCCGGCAGCGCCAGCAGCGGCGCGCTCACCGCCGGGACGTGCAGAGTGGCGTGGGCGCCACCGAGCGCGAGCACCACGGCGAGGCACAACATCACGAAGTCCACGGCCGGGCAGATCACACTCCAGCCGGGCTCCTCGAGCAGCAGCTGCAATGGCCCGGCGAAGCTCCCCGCGCGCGCCGATCTCGGCCCCGGCGCGAGCCGCGCCGGATGGCGATGGGTCAGCGGCAGGCTGGGAGTGGTCGTCTGCCGGGTGAGACGTGGTCCGTTCATGAGCGGGTAGGCGTAGCTCGTCGTGAGTAGGTAGGCATCGTTTGTGCTTTGCCTATGGGTCCCGGTCGCTTGGCTGCGACCTGCCGCTCCGCTTCGCCAGTCGAGGTGTCGCTGCTCCTAGTCATGCTGGCTCCTCGCCAGCCGCACCGTCGCCACGGCCGTGAGCGCCAGCGCGCCGGCCGCCAGCACCAGCGCCAACAGGTCTCCCCCGGAGAACCACGACGCTCCCGGGCTCACTGAAGCAGCCGGGGACTCCTTCTGGAGGGAGCCCGAGGACGCGCCGGAGCTTCCGGCGCCCGCGGCCTGTGCGGAGCCGCCATGCGCCCGTTTCGCGCCGCCCGCCGCGGAGGTGTTGGCGGCCGTGCCACCACCGCCGCCACTCGAGGCCGCGCCGGCCGCCGTGCGGGAGGAGATCGAGCCACCGCCCGCGGGCCCGTTCGCAGACGAGCCGCCCGCGGGGCCGCCGCCACCGGAGCTCCCGCCCGAGCTGCCCGGTCCGTTCAGCAACGTCGCGCCGATGATCGCCTGGGCGCCCGCGCCGGGGCCTCCGTAGCCGCTGAGCAGCGGCCCGCCCGCGAGCGCACCGGCGGGCACGAACGCGGCGATGGCGAGACCTACCGCCACACCCAGACCGAGCGTTGAAGGGGTCCGTTGAAAGGTGGGTTTGCTTGTGTTGAAAACGGTGATGCGATGGCGTGTCATGCTTCCCAACCTTGGGTTCCTTTCGGCTCGAGCGACCCTATGTCAACTCTCCTTGCCTCGCCGTCATCGCCTCGCCACCTGGCTACCGCGGCCGGCCTCGCTGCCGCCGCGGCCGGCGAATCGATCAGGCTTACACAACCTAGCGAAGCTTAGAGGCATTATCGGGCGCGGAACCACACATCTGATCCGTAATTTCACTCACCGCCCACCCATCTTAAGAGAGCTGGCGAGCGTTGAGCAGGATTGAGCGGTTCAGTTCCTCGATGTCTACCCTATGCCCGCTCCGCACCCGCGCCAGCGCCGCGCGCGTGAGCGGATCGCGCGGGCTCAGGCGCCCCGCCTGTGCGATCAGCTCGAGCGCCTTGCGCCGCTCCCCTCGCGCGGATGCGATCGCCCCCCGCTCGAGCGTCGCGTAGGCGTCGCCGGGAGTACGCGCCAGCGCGAGCGCGAACTCGCGGTCGGCGCGCGCCAATTCCCCCAGGCGCAGCGCGATGCTGCCGGCCACCACGTACGGTTCGTCGCTGAGCGGGTCCAGGCGCGCCGCGTCGTTCAGGCGCGCGTACGCCTGCCGGGGGGACTGCGCCCAGATGCGAGCCGCGCTCTGCACCTGCAGGCGGCTCAACCACGGGGCGGTGAGGGACGCGATCGCGGCGAGCGCGGCGACGGCGCCCACGAGGGCCGCACACGCGCGAGCCCCGCGGGGCAGCCTGATTGACGGGGTCGAGGGCGACGCTCCGGAGGCAGGTGCAAAGGTTGGGAGTGGCGATGCGGCGGTGAGAGCCGGCATCGAGACTGGCGTCGAGACCGAGTGTGGTGCACCCGCCGCGCCCTGCTTGCGCGGCGCCAGCGCGCACGCCAGGCCGAGCAGCGCAAACGCCGGGGCGCCCAGGCCGGCAAACTCCCAGAGCCAGTCGAATGAGCCGTGCACCACCCAGTACGCGAAGCCGCCCACCGCGGCTGCCGCGACCGCCCGTGCGAGCGGGTCGGGGTTGCGCGCGAGCGCCCGCCACGCCGCCAGCAGCGCCGCGCCCAGGCCGACCACGGCAAGCAGCGCCCCCACCAGGCCCGTCTCGGTGAGCGTTCGCAGCTCCACGCTGTGCGGGTAGTGCGGGGTCTCGTCGCTGCGCCCATGCGCCAGGTACGGCTCGGCGAAGTTGTCCGCCCCGATCCCACCCACCGGGTGCGCCACGAATTCGTCGAGCGCGACCCGGTAGAAGTCGTAGCGGCTGCTCCCCAACCCGCTCGTCAGGCGGCTGCCGGTGCTGCTGTTCGCCGAGTAGCCGCGCGGGCTCTTGAACGTGTTCCACGCATGACGCGCCCGCGCCAGCGGATCGCCCGCGGCCGCCCAGCCGCCCGCGAGCAGCGCCACCAGTAGTACGACGGCGACCGCCGCCACGCCCCTGTGCACGCGCGCCGACGCAGCCGGGGACCACGCCCGCCGGCTCTCCACCGCTGCACCCACCGCCACCGCCACACCCACTGCGAGCGCGGAGAGGACGATCGCAACCGTCGCGCCGTGGAGGGCCGTCGTCGCGCTGTGGAGGGCCGCCGGCCCCCGCCCGGCGCCTTCGGCCGCGCTCAGGCGTTCGCCCACTCGCAGCACCGCGGGCGTCGCCGCGCCGACCCCTGCCGCTACTGGGACCAGCAGCGCGAACGTGCGTACCCGCCCGGGCAGCAGCGCGAACACCGCCACCAACATCACCGGCGTCGCGTACAGCGCGCCCCTGCTCTGGCTCAGCAGCGCCACCTCCGCCAGCGCCACCGCGCCCCCCGCGAGCGCCCCGCGCACTCCCCACGGCAGCCGCGGGCTGCGTGCGAGCAGCAGCGCCGGCCAGAACGCGATCAGCCATTGCGCAGCGTCCGCGTTGGCATACCCCACGGGGTAGGCGAGGCGCCCCCCCGGCAGCAGCGCCTGCAGGCGGGTCGCGCTGCCCGCCGCCGCGTTCACGTGCAGGACCGTGAACAACGCCACGCCCACGATTGCGAGCGTCCACGCGCACAGCGCCAGCGCCGCCGTGGCCCCCCGCTGCGGCCAGCACGCGAACAGCGCGAACACCAGCAGGTACAGCAGCGTCCGGTTGGCCCCTTCCCAGGCATCCCCCGGCACCCCCGCCCACAGGATCGAGAGGAAGCTCAGCGCCGTGTACGCCGCGAGGCACCCCACCGCGACCCGCACCGCGGGCGGGATCTCCACCATGCGCAGAGGCACCGCTACCAGCGCGATCGCTCCCAACGCGAGCACGAGCAAGCCGCCCGGCGCCCAGTGGGTCTCCGGGTAACCGGCCTGATCCGTGGCCCACACCACCATCAGCGCGAGCGCGCCGAGGGCGGGCAGCGTGGCGGGGGCTTCGCGCAGGGGCGCAGTAAGCCTCGCTCTCATTCGGGTTCAGAGCCTAGACCACCGGTGCCATTGCGATAATGTTTGGCCATCCGACCAGTGGACCACGAGGAGTAGATCGACATGGCGAGCAGCGCGATCCCCCGGGCGGGCGGGCCCGAATTTCCCCCCAACGGCGACGGGCCCCCCTCCGCCGCTCAGCTCGGCAGCCTCCCCGCCGACGCGATCTCCTACACGGACCTCTACGCCCGCTGGGAGCGCGGGAACTGGAGCGCCACCGAACTGGACTTCACCGAGGACGCCCGCCAGTGGCGCGAGCAGTTCACCGAGTTCGAGCGCCAGGCCGCGCTGTGGAACTACGCGCTGTTCTTCTGGGGCGAGGACGCCGTCGCCGACAACCTCTCCCCCTACATCGATGCCGCGCCCCGCGAGGAGCAGAAGTACTTCCTCGCCACCCAGCAGGTCGACGAGGCCCGCCACGCCGTCTTCTTCAAGCGCTTCATGCACGAGGTCGCCGGGGTCGGCGACGGGTCGATGGCGAGCGGACTGAATGCCGTCCTCCCCCAGCTCAGCCCCGGCTTCCGCAAGATCTTCGCGCGCCTGGACACGATGGCCGACGAGCTGCGCGCCGACCGCTCCCCCGCCAAGCTCGCGGCCGCCATCACGCTCTACCACATCGTGATCGAGGGCACCCTCGCCCAGCCCGGGCAGCACCTGATCTGCAGCTACCTCGAGGAGCGCGACGTCCTGCCCGCCTTCCGCGAGGGCATGGAGAACATCCAGGCCGACGAGCAGCGCCACATCGGCTTCGGCGTCAAGCTCCTCGCCGACCTCAAGCGCGAAGACCCCGTCGGTGTCCCCAAGGCCGTCGCCCGCATCCTCCAGGACGTCACCCGCTACACCGCCCAGGTGCTCATGCCCCCCGGCTGGGACGAGAGCTACCTGACCTGCTTCGGCTACACCTTCGACAAGATCGGCCCCGACGGCGTCAATTCGCTCACGACCAAGCTCCGCTCCGCCGGGATGCCCGCCGAGACGCTGCCCGGCCCTCCGCTCTTCCCCTCCGGCCTCACCCCGCTGGAGCTGTCCAAGCGGGGACGCGCACTCGCCCAGGCCGGCGTCATCGGCGTGCGCGAGGGCCCCTCCAAGCGCGACCCCGAGACGCTCGCGCTGCTGTTCGACACGATCCGCCGCCAGGTCAACCCCAACCACGGCCTGCGCCGCCCCACGGTCCTCCAGTGGGAGTTCACCGACCCCGACGTCCCCACCTGGCACTTGACGATCGACAACGGCTCCACCGCCGTCGCCGAGGGGGCCGCGGCTCGCGCTGACGTCCGCCTGCGGATCGCCTACCAGGACTTCGTGGACATCGTCGGCGACCGCCTCAACCCCATGCGCCTGCTCGCCACGGGCCGGATGCGCCCGCGCGGCAACCCGCTCTCGCTCAGGCGGCTCGCCCAGGTCTTCCCGCGGGCGTGAGGGCGCGCGGGACGGGCACGCGGGCGCGGAGAGTGTATTAAATTTTGAAGCGCGTATAACAAAAGTTGTACACGGCCCAAAAGTGCATACATTTATTCGGGGCCGAACTCCCGTTCTGCGTGGCTCGGGGGGCCACTCGGCGCCGAGGCAGGCGCAGCTGTCGATTCCACCGGACTCGTCTGATGGACTGAGGCGGCGTGCGCGGTCACAGGCGCAGAGGATGCCGTGGGGCTGGCAGAGGCAGTCCCAGCAGCGAACTGTTCGGGGCCGAACTCGCGCTGTGCCCGTTGAGCCGCGGCACGGTGAGCGGCGGCAGCGCGCGCCGCCGGTGGGATGCGATGCGTTGCCGTCGAGGACGAGCGCCCTGAGAAGGCCCCGCCGCCCGCGGTTGATCCCATCGCCGGGCCCGAGACATCCGCGAGGTGGGCGCTCGCCACAGGCGCCTCGCTACGAGCCAGGTCTCGATGCGAGACTCGGGTGTGATGCGGCGCCGTGGCGATGGTGACGCAGCCGGCGCTGAGGGCGAGCAGACAACTCACCGCCAGCTTCGCGCCCACCGAGCCGCCCAACAGCCAGCCGCCACCGGCCACGCTGCCCGCCCCGGCGGCG
>JBOGYA010000124.1:0-7909 GCA_050696515.1 Solirubrobacteraceae bacterium | reverse complement strand
GTACATGTACCTGCCGGCACAGCGATCGGCAGCTCAGCGCGCGATCGCGCCCGCGGCGGCGCCGCCGACGAGCTTGGCGTACTTCTGGATCGCCACCTCCACATCGTCCGCGCGCGACCCTGTGGACCGTCGCCGGTACCGGCCTTACCGCGCGACTGCGCCCTCGGCGGCGCTGCCCACCAGCTTGGCGTACTTCTCGATCGCGACCTCGACGCGCCCGTTCGCGGGCGGCGTATATGAGCGCAGCCGCTCGGCGATCTGCTCGTCGCTCAGCGCCACGTCGATGCGCCTGGCGTCCACGTCGATGCTCAGCTCGTCCCCGTCGCGCAGGGCCCCGATCGGGCCGCCCCTGACCGCCTCGGGGGCGATGTGCGCCGCCATGAAGCCGTGGGTGGCGCCGGAGAAGCGCCCGTCGGTGATCAGCGCCACCGACTCGCCCACCACCTCCCCGACCAGCGCCGCGGTGACCGCCAGCATCTCGCGCATCCCCGGGCCGCCCGCCGGTCCCTCGCCGCGGATCACCACCACGTCGCCCGCGGCGATCTGCTTCGCGAGCACCGCCGCCATCGCCGCCTCCTCGCCCTCGAACACCCGCGCCGGGCCCGTGTGCTTGCGGCGCTCGTGGCCGGCGAGCTTCACCACGCACCCGTCCGGCGCCACGTTGCCGCGTAGGATCGCGAACCCCCCAGTCGGCTTCAGCGGGTCGGTCAGGGGGCGCACCACCCGCTGGCCGGGGGTCTCCTTCGCCCTCGCGGCCTCCTCGCCGATCGTGCTGCCCGTCACCGTGACCGCCGCCTCGTGCAGCACCCCCGCCTCCGCCAGCCGCTTCAACACGAGCGGCACGCCCCCCGCCTCGTACAGGTCGGTCGCGACGTATCGCCCTCCCGGCTGCAGGTCGCACAACAGCGGCGTGCGCTCCGATATGCCGTCGAACTCGTCGATGCTCAGCGGGACGCCCGCTTCGCGCGCCACCGCGAGCAGGTGCAGCACCACGTTGGTCGAGCCGCCGCTGCACGCCCCCGCCGCGATCGCGTTCTCCAGCGCCAGCTTGGTGATCACTTCGCTCGGGCGCTGCCCGCGGCGCAGGACGTCCATCACCAGTTCGCCGCACTCCTTTGCGACCTCGAGCTTGCGCCCGTCCTCCGCCGGCACCATCGCCGAGCCCGCCGGGCTGATGCCGAGCACCTCGAACGCCATCGCCATCGTGTTCGCCGTGAACTGGCCCCCGCACGCGCCCGCCCCCGGCGAGGCCGCCTCCTCGAGCTCGTGCAGCTGGAGCTCTGTGATCTTGCCCGCCGCGTACTCCCCCACCGCCTCGAACACCTGCTGGATCGTCACGTCCTGGCCCTTGTAGCGGCCGGGCCTGATCGAGCCGCCGTAGAGCATCAGCCCCGGGACGTCCAGGCGCGCGAGCGCCATCACCGCCCCCGGGATCGTCTTGTCGCAGCCGGTGATCGCCACCACCGCGTCGAAGCAGTGCGCGCTCGCGACCAGCTCGATCGAGTCGGCGACCACCTCGCGCGAGACCAGTGACGCCCGCATCCCCGCCGTGCCCATCGTGATCCCGTCGGAGATCGCGATCGTGTTCAGCTCCATCGGGGTGCCCCCCGCCGCGCGGACCCCCTCCTTGACCTTCGCCGCCAGCACCCTGTTATTGAAGTTGCACGGCATCGTCTCTATCCACGAGTGCGCCACCCCCACGATCGGCTTCGCGAGGTCCTCCGCGCTGTATCCGATCCCGTGCAGGTACGCCCGCGCGGCCGCGCGCTCGGGGCCCTCCGTCAGGGCGCGGCTGCGGTGTCTTACGTCAAAGGCGCTCACGCCGCGCGAACACTACTCAAGCCACGCGCGCTGCGTTCGGCGCGCTCGCGCTCCCACCGCGCCAGGCGCGCCAGGTCCTCGCGCACCTGCTCGGGGTCCACCTGGCGGCCGGGGAGGTGCATGTTCGCCTCCGCGATCAGCTGCCGCTCGTCGGCCTTCAACGCCATCCACTTCGCCAGCACGTCGTCCGCGTCCGGCAGCCGCGCGCTCCCGTATGGGCGGCTCTCGTCCGGGAACGCCACGCAGTACTCGTTCAGCAGCGCTCCGGTCTGCGGGACGTACGCCACGATCGGCCAGTGCGGGTAGATCAGGTACGCGTAGGGCGTCCCCCCCGTGCCTTCCCGCGAGGAACCGCTGGCGGCGGGGGTGGAGGACCTGACAGCCGCGGTGGAGGCGGAAGCGCGAGGGCGGGTCGGGCTGGGGGCCCACACCCTCAAAAAGCCGAGGTCTCTATACATCGCCCACTCCTCCTCGTTGACGCACGAGCGCAGGAGCTCGCGGGCGCGCTGCTCGGCGCGCAGCTCACGACCCGGGTCGTACACCACCTGCTGGGCCGCCCGCCGCGCCCTCCAGCGATCGGCACTCGTGCGGGCGCGCTCCGGCAGCGATCCTTTCAGGCGCGGCAGCGCCAGCTCCCACGCCAGCACCGCGACCACGATCGCTGCGGAGCCCAGCGAGAGCAGCATCCGCCTCTACTCGCGCGCGCCGCCGGCGGCCCGCGGGAAGAAGATCACGCGCTCGGCGTCCCGCGGCACCTCCGCGAAGCTCCTCACCATCTCCGCCTCGCGGCGGCCGTCCCTGCGCTCCGTCGGCACCGCCGCCCACATCCCCGCGTCGAGCTCGCGGCGGAACGCCTCGATCAGCTCGCGCTCCTGCTCGGGCGCCTCCACGTCCCCCTCGGCGAGCACGACCTCGCCATGACCGGGCTTCAGACGCAAGAACTTCATCAATGGCCCGGCTTCCCGCGCAGGAACCTCATCGACGACCCGGCCTCACACGCGAGCACTTCAGACGAGGGCTTATCTATCGAGCGCAGCTTCATCGTCCCTCGATTATGCCACTCCGCAGGCGCCCCAACCCGAGGACGTCCACCGGGCCGGCTCCCGCGCCGATGTCGCGCAGGCCGTTCGCCACCGCCTCCCCCGCGAGCCTGCGCGCCGCGCGCGCCGCCTGCAGCGGTGTCCGGCCCAGGGCGAGCTGCGCCGCGAGCACCGCCGAGTGGGTGCATCCGGAGCCGTGCGCCGCCCCGTCCGGGTGCCGCTCCCCCTCGATCTCCACGGCCTCGCCGCCGCGGGCGTCCCGCCCCGCGCCCTCGCCGTTGCTCCCACCCTCGGGGTCGGAGTCGATCAGCCCCCCGCTCGCAGAGTCGACATATTAGTCGATATACAAATCGACCGCGCGCGTACGGTGTCCGCCGGTGAGGACCACGACGCGCGGCCCCAGCGCCAGCACCGCGCGCGCGAGCTCCTCCGCCTCCGCGTCCGTCGGCTCCCCGTCCCCAGCCCGGCCCGCCAGCACCCGCGCCTCCGGCAGGTTTGGGGTCAGCACTGTCGCCCGCGGCAGGACCTCCTCGATGAGCGCCCGCTGGGCGTCCTCCTGCAGCAGCCTTGCGCCCGACTCGGCCACCATCACCGGGTCCACCACCACCTGGGTGCCCGGCGGCAGCTCGTCGAGCGCCCGCGCGACGGCGATTGTCACCTCGGCCGTTCCCAGCATCCCCACCTTCACCGCATCCACGCCAATGTCCGCCACCACCGCCCGCACCTGCGCGAGCACCGTCTCCGCCGGGACCACGTGCACCGCCTCGACCCCTGTCGTGCTCTGCGCGGTGACCGCGGTTATCGCCGTCATCCCGTGCACGCCGCAGCGCGCGAACGCCTTCAGGTCCGCCTGGATGCCCGCGCCGCCGCCCGAGTCCGAGCCGGCGATCGTCAGCGCCCTTGGGGTCTTTGCCTGCGAGGTCACGATCTGGCAAGGGTATTGGCGCGCACTGCCGCCCGCCACCCGGCGGCACGGCCGCCGGCCCGTCGGCGTCCGCCGATGGGCTCCTGTCGGGCAGTCGGAGACATTTCCACCGAAGCCCTCCCTCAGATAGGCGTCGAGACACCGCTCCATTGCAGGGGATCGGTCGTCAACGCCAGCCGGGGCGGCCGGTCGCCGGGAAGCCGGCGCCGCCGGATGTAGCGTCAGCGGCACACGCAAACCGCGGCAGGGTCCGCGACCACAGTCTTTGCCGAGGGAGGACGGGATGACCATGTCGGGCCACATCGAGGAGACTCTGCGAGAGCACGAGGACGAGCACGAGCGCCGGGGAGCGCGGGGGCGGCACGAGGCGAGGATCGGCCGCACCAGAGGACCGACGCATCTCAGGCTCGCGGGACTCTGGCTCACCGCCGTGCTCGTGCTGGGCATGGCGCTGGCGGGGAGCGTCTCCGCCGCACCGGTATGGTTAGTGTGCTTAGAAGGCTCTGGTCTGACCAAATACTCGAGCAACCAGTGCACGAAAGCAGAATCGGGCGGGAAATGGCAGTCGTTAGGCCTCCCCTCCGGTAAATCGGACACGGTTAGGCTCTTAGTGTTCTCGTTGAGGCTGGAAGACACCGGTCTAGGTGCGTCGGTAGAATGCCCCGATGTGGCTACCGGCTGGGGCTTAATCGAAAGCCCCAACAAGGGTCTGATCAAAGTAGCGGAAGTAAAAGAACCCGAAAAAGAAGGCTGCAAAGTATTGAAAGGCTTCCTGACGTGTAAAGCCGGCAATCTAACTGGCGTCAAAGGTCTCAACCTGCCGTGGAAAACCGAAGTTTTTGAAACAGAAAAAAAGAACTTAACAAAGATTCTAAGCGGAGGCGGCGGGGAACCGGGATGGGCGGTCACTTGTGGTGGTGTCACAGACGAATGCGTAACCGAATCTGGCGGTTCAGAATCGGTAGAATTAGTAAACGAAGTGACCAAAAGCGTCTTATTAGTGTCAGCAAGATTCGAGGCCAAGGGCAAAAGCAAATGCTCGGTGGGCGGCAAAGAAACCGGTAAAACACACGGTTCAATCGCGATCTTATTATGGAGCGGGAACGGCCTGTCGGTCAATCCCGGAAGCGGTGGGGGAGGAGAAGAAGAAGCCACGTCGACGACGCTGACGACCTCGCTGTCGGGGGAAGGCCATGAAGGTGAAGAAATCACGGTCCTTGAAGGCTCCAAGGCCAAGGACAAAGCCACGCTGAGCGGCACCAACGCCTCCAAAGCCGGCGGCACCATCAAATACAAGATCTACTCCGACAAAGAATGCAAAACGCTCGTGACCGAAGCCGGCGAAGTAACCGTCACCAGCGGCAGCATCCCCGCCTCCACCGAAGAGGAACTCGAAGGCGGGAAAACCTACTACTGGCAGGCCTCCTACTCCGGCGACGCGAAAAACAAAAGCTCGACCAGCTCCTGCGGCAGCGAGATCCTGAACGTCAAGGCCAAAACGACGCTCTCCACCACGCTCTCCGGCGAAGGCCAAGAAGGTGAAGAAATCACGGTCCTCGAAGGCGCGAAGGTCAAGGACGATGCCAAATTGAGCGGCACCAACTCCTCCTCTGCCGGCGGCAAAGTCATCTATAAGGTCTACTCCGACAGCAAATGCGAACACCTCGTCACCGAAGCCGGCGAAGAGACCGTCAGCTCTGGCACCGTGCCCGCCTCCGAAGAAAAGGAACTCGAAGGCGGCAAGACCTACTACTGGCAGGCCACCTACAAAGGCGACTCCCTACACCAGGAATCCACAAGCACCTGCGGAGAGATCTCGACGATCACCACGACCTCGTGGTCTCTTCAGGAACCGCCAGCCCCGACAGGCGCCAGGGCAAGCTACCTGTTTGGTGTGTCGTGTGCGTCGTCCACGGAATGCACCGCCGTCGGATCTTTTAGAAACAGCTCAGAAACAGGTATGCCTTTGGCTGAGCAGTGGAACGGCACGACATGGTCGCCCCAGGAACCCTCAACCCCAACGGGCACTGAAGTAAGCGCCCTGAAAGACGTGTCGTGCACGTCGTCCACAAAATGCATCGCCGTCGGGTACTTTGTGACCAGCTCAGCCATAACTATGCCCTTGGCTGAGCAGTGGAACGGCACGACATGGTCGTCCCAGGAACCCCCAGCCCCGACGGGCAATAAAGAAAGCTACCTGAATGGCGTGTCGTGCACGTCGTCCACAGAATGCATCGCCGTCGGGTCTTTTGTAAACAGCTCAAACACAGAGGTGCCTTTGGCTGAGAAGTGGAACGGCACGTCATGGTCGTCCCAGGAACCCCCAACCCCAACAGGCGCTAAATCGAGTCCCCTGGACGGTGTGTCGTGTACGTCGTCCACGGAATGCACCGCCGTCGGGTTGTTTTTAAACGGCTCAGACACATTTGTGCCTTTGGCTGAGAAATGGAACGGCACCACATGGTCGTCCCAGGAACCCCCAACCCCGACAGGCGCTACGTATAGCAACCTGGGTGGTGTGTCGTGTACGTCGTCCACAGAATGCACCGCCGTCGGGATCTTTAAAAACAGCTCAGGCACAAATGTGCCTTTGGCTGAGAAATGGAACGGCACGACATGGTCGCTCCAGGAACCCCCAACCCCGACAGGCGCTAAAGAAAGCCTCCTGGGTGATGTGTCGTGTACGTCGTCCACAGCATGCATCGCCGTCGGGGCTTTTGTGAACAGCTCAGGAAAAGAAGTGCCTTTGGCCGAGGAGTGGAACGGCACGACATGGTCGCTCCAGGGACTCCCAGCCCCGACAGGCGCCAAAGAAAGCCACCTGAATGGCGTGTCATGCACGTCGTCCACAGAATGCACCGCTATCGGGTTGTTTTTGAACAGCTCGGGCACAAATGTGCCTTTGGCTGAGCGCATGCCGTAAAACCTTCTATGTGTGACGGAGGATGACCATGTCAGACCATATCGAGGAAGGCCCGCGAGAGCACGAGTGCGAGTGCAGGCGCGGGGGAGCGCGGGAGCGGCACGAGGCGAGGATCGGCCGCACCAGAGGACCGACGCATCTCGCGCTCGCGGGACTCTGGCTCACCTCCGTGCTCGTGCTGGGCATGGCGCTGGCGGGGAGCGCCTCCGCCGCACCGTTATGGTTAGTGTGCTTAGAAGGCTCTGGTCTGACCAAATACTCGAGCAACCAGTGCACCGAAGCCTCATCGAGCGGGAAATGGCAGTCATTAGGCCTCCCCACCGGTAAATCGGACACGGTCAGGCTCTTAGCGTTCTCGCTGAGGCTAGAAGACACCGGCGCAGGTACCAAAATAGAATGCCCTGATGCAGGAATCCCAGGAAGTGGAGTGGGCGTCATTGAAGGCACAAATAAAGGCAAAATAACTGCAGTTGAACTTAAAGAACCAGAAAAAGAAGGCTGCAAAGTATTGAAAGGATTCCTAACCTGTACAGTTGGAAAACTAACAAACGTTAAAGGCACCAACCTGCCGTGGAATACGGAAATATTTACAACCGAAAACAAGAGCTTAACTCGGATCGCAAGTAGCGGCGCAGGAGAACCTGGTTGGTCAGTCACATGCGGTGGTGCTACCGATTCATGTGTAACGGAAGCAGGAACAGCAAATCAGGAATCTGCAGAATTAATCAATGAAGTGACACCAACAACTAAAGTATTATTAGTTCGGTCTAGATTCGAGAGTACGGGTAAAGCAAAATGCTCTGTAGGAGGTGCTAAAGCCGGCAAGTTTTTTGGATTAATTGCAACATTATTATGGAGTGGGAATGGCCTGTCGGTCAGCGGGGGAGGCAGTGGCGGTGGTGGAGAAGAAGCCACGTCGACGACGCTGACGACCTCCCTCTCCGGCGAAGGCAAAGAAGGAGAAGAAATCACGGTCCTCGAAGGCGCCAAAGTCAAGGACAAAGCCAAACTGAGCGGCACCAACGCCTCCAAAGCCGGCGGCACCGTCAAATACAAGGTCTACTCCGACAAAGAATGCAAAACACTCGTCAAAGAAGCCGGCGAAGTAACCGTCACCAGCGGCAGCATCCCCGCCTCCACCGAAGAGGAACTCGAAGGCGGGAAAACCTACTACTGGCAGGCCTCCTACTCCGGCGACGC
>JBOGYA010000123.1:0-7932 GCA_050696515.1 Solirubrobacteraceae bacterium | reverse complement strand
CCCCGTAAGCCGCGGCCGGGGCCCGCGAGCGGGCTGGGCTCTCCGCACGTGGAGCCTGTCGCCGCCGCTCCCGCTCAACGTAGTTCCGCGCGCGGGCGGCGGCTCTTCGCCGCGCTCTTCGCACTGCTGTTGGCGGCGGTCGTGGTCGTCGCCGTGATCGTCGCGACCGCCCCCACCCCCACGAAGATCTCGCTGCGCAACGTCGTCTACTCGGACGTCGAACGCACCTCCGCCGCGCTGCAGGAACTCGTTCGTGAAAACACCAAGTGACCCACGACAGGCGAAAGGCCCGCTTGCGCGGGCCTTTCGGATAAGAACTACCGTCCGTTTGGACGGGGCAACTGTCACTTGTCCCCGCAGAGTAGCAGCTCATCCGTCGCCTTCTACTTTGATGGCTCCGGCGGCCGGACTCGAACCGACAGCTGGCAAGTGACAGTTGCCCATGTTTCCCTTACACCACACCGGAAAGCCGACTGCCAGGGTACGAGTCACTTGGGATGGAACGCTCGGCCGGCCTCCCCCGGCGACGCGCCCGCGCGCAGCGCGGCGGCGGCCTCGGGGAGGCGCCCGGCGAGGATCGCGGCGCGCAGGTCGGCCATCAGGCGGGCGAGGAACGCGAGGTTGTGGAGGGTGAGCAGGCGCATCGCGGTGAGCTCGCTGGCGCGGGCGAGGTAGGAGAGGTAGGCGCGCGAGAGGCCGCGCGCGCAGGCCGGGCACGGGCAGCCCTCCAGCAGCGGCTCCTGCGAGTCGCGCCAGCGGCCCTTGACGAGGTCGAGGCGCCAACGGCCCGCGGGGTCGGGGACGAGCGCCGTGCCGTGACGGCCGAGGCGGGTGGGCATCGCGCAGTCGAAAGTGTCGATCCCGAGCTCCACGCCCGCGATCAGATCGTCGACCTCCCCGATCCCGAGCAGGTGGCGGGGCAGCCCCTCGTACGCGCCCCCGAGCTCGCGGGTGGCGTAGCCGACCACCTCGTACATCTGCGCCTTGTCGGCCCCCAGGGAACCGCCGATCGCCACGCCGTCGCAGCCGCTCGCGGCGACGGCGCGCGCGGAGGCGCTGCGCAGGTCCTCGTGGACGCCGCCCTGCACGATCCCGTACACCAGTTGGTTGAGAGGCCCGCCCCGCCCGGCGTGCTCGGCGTGCCAGCGCAGGCAGCGCTCCAGCCACCGGTGGGTGCGTTCGGTGGAGCGCTCGGTGTAGTCGCGATCGACGTGGAAGGGGGTGCACTCGTCGAAGGCGAGCGCGATGTCGGAGCGCAGCGCGGCCTGCACCGCCATCGATCCCTCGGGCGAGAGGAAGCGCTCGCGCCCGTCCACGTAGGAGCGGAAGCGCACCCCCTCCTCTTCGATCGCGAGGATCGCCCCGGCGCGCTCGGGGCCAGCGGGGCTCGACCGGGCGCGACCCTTGACCTCGTCGGCGACCGTGCCGTGGCCCATCGAGAAGACCTGGAAGCCGCCGGAGTCGGTGATCGTTGGCCGCTCCCAACCCATGAAGGGGCCGAGGCCCCCGAAGCGCTCGATCAGCTCGGGGCCGGGGTTGAGCAACAGGTGGAAGGTGTTGCCGAGCACCATCTCATACCCGAGCGCCGCGACCTCCTCGCCGAGCAGGCCTTTGACGGTGGCCTTCGTGGCGAGCGGCACGAAAGCGGGCGTGCGCACGTCGCCGTGGGCGGTGTGCAGCTTTCCAGCCCGCGCTAGCGAGGAGGCGTCGCGGGCTTCGATACTGAGAGCGGCCACCGCGGCATCCTAGAGTTAGACAATGCTCGCCTCGCTGATCGACGTCAGCCACCTGGTCGAAGTCTGGGGCTACCCGATCCTGTTCTTGCTGGTGATGGCAGAGTCGGGCGGGGTGCCGGTGCCGGGAGAGACAGCGGTGATCGTAGGCGGGGTGTTGGCCAGCCGGGGCAAACTCCAGATCGAGTTGGTGATCGCGCTCGCAGCGACGGCGGCGATCGTCGGGGACAACATCGGCTACCAGATCGGGCGCAAGGGGGGGCGGTGGCTGTTGGAACGCCCCGGCCCCTTCCACCGCCACCGCCTGCAAGTGCTGGAGATGGGGGAGCCGTTCTTCGAGCGACACGGGCCGAAGGCGGTGTTCTTCGGCCGCTTCATCCTCGGCTTGCGCACATGGGCCTCGTGGCTGGCGGGAGCCAACCACATGCGCTGGCGCACGTTCTTCCTGTGGAACGCGCTCGGGGGAATCTGTTGGGCGACGGGCGTGGGGCTGATCGCCTACTTCTTGGGTCAGTCGGCGAGCAACGCGATCACGACGTTCGGGATCTACGGCCTCGCGGCGGTGGTAGTGACGCTCGCGGGAGTGCTCGTGCTGCACCTTCGCCACCGGCGCCACCAGCGGACAGCGGAGGCGAAGCAGGCGAAGGAGCCGATGCGCCAGCGGACAGCGGAGGCCGAGGAGCCGACGCGCCACCAGCAGGAGGCGGAGGAGCCAGTGCGCCCCCGGCGCGCGGTGGAGACAGCCGACGGGAGCTAAACGGCGCGGCAGCCGCCGCAGGGGGCGATGCGGTCCCACAGCTCCGCGAGCGCGCTGAGCTCGCCCTCGGAGAAGCGGGAGAGGAACTGCTCGCGGACGACGGCGAGGTGGGTGCCACGGGCAGCGCGGAGCCGTTTGCGACCGAG
This sequence comes from Solirubrobacteraceae bacterium, assembly GCA_050696515.1. GTDB lineage: Bacteria > Actinomycetota > Thermoleophilia > Solirubrobacterales > Solirubrobacteraceae > Palsa-744. The sequence continues at coordinate 5,296 of JBOGYA010000123.1, read as the reverse complement.
CTCGGTGAGGCAGGCGTAGGCGCCGCGGGCGTCGTGTTCGCAGGAGCAGCGCTCCAGCAGCCCCTCCTTTTCGAGCCGGTCGGCCAAGCGGGTGAGCCCGCTGCGCGAGAGCTGGGCCTGCTCGGCGAGGTCGCACATACGCATCCGCCCGCCGGGGGACTCGACGAGGTGGTGGAGAACCTCATAAGAGGTGAGGGGCAGCCTGTGGGTACGCTCGAGCTCGGCGTCCACTCGCTTGGCCAGCGAGGCGTGGGCCCGCTTGAGACCGCGCCAGGCGCGAAGCTCCCCCTCGCTGAGTCCCTGCTCCCCCGTAGTGGCGATGAACGTCACTGAGGAGTCAGTCTTGATGGCTGTCGCTGGTGCCATAGCTCTCGATGCAGACGTCCGACCTCTCTACAGTCGAACATAGCAGCCGGAGAGCGCTATGTTCGAGGCCCCCGCCCGGGCCTCCCGCCTTCCGCGGGTCATCGGTTGCTCCCGGACTCGAGGATCAGCGAGCGACCGGACATCTCCTCGGGCTGAGGGATGCCCAAGAGCTCGAGGATGGAAGGGGCGATGTCGGCGAGGATGCCATCGCCCTGCAGGAGCCGCAGGCCGGGGAGGGTCACGATCAGGGGCACGGGGTTGGAGGTGTGGGCCGTGTTGGGAGACCCGTCGGGCTCGAGCATGTGCTCGGCGTTGCCGTGGTCGGCGGTCACGAGGCAGACGCCGCCGGCGTCGAGCACCGCGCGGAGCACCTCGCCGAGGCACCCGTCCACGGTCTCCACGGCGCGCACGGCGGCGGGGATGACGCCGGTGTGGCCGACCATGTCGGGGTTGGCGAAGTTGAGGACCGCGAACCGAAACCCGCCCTCGCGCTGCTCGCGCCAGGACTCGAGGAACAGGTCGGTGACGGCGCGGGCGGACATCTCGGGCGCGAGGTCGTAGGTGGGGACCTCGCGGGGCGAGGGAGCGAGACGACGGAGTTCGCCCTTGTGGGGAGCCTCCTCGCCACCGTTGAAGAAGTAGGTGACGTGGGCGTACTTCTCGGTCTCGGCGACGTGCAGTTGAGGAGCACCGGCGGCGACGAGCACGTCGGCGAGCGTGACGGCGGGGCGCTGGGGAGGGAAGGCGACGGGGTAGGACCAGCCTTCCTCGTACTCGGTGAGGGTGGTGTACTGCTCGACGGGCTCGATCCCGCCGCGACCCTCCCACCCGGGCAGCTGCTCGTCGCCTTCGCCGAAGCTGGGCTCGGCGAGCGCGCGCGTGATCTCGCGGACGCGGTCGGGGCGGAAGTTGAAGCAGAGCACGGAGTCCCAGGGACGGATCAGACCCTCCTCGCCGACGGCGGTGGGGGCGATGAACTCGTCGGTCTCGCCACGCTCGTAGGCGCGCAGCATGGCCTCCACGCCGGTCTCCGCGCGGTGGGCGGCGCGGCCGTGGACGAGCAGGTCGTAGGCAGCCTGGACGCGCTCCCAGCGGCGGTCGCGGTCCATCGCGTACCAGCGGCCGACGACGGAGGCGACGCGCACCCGGCCGAGCGCACCCGGGGGCCAGAGCTCGAGGCACCAGCGCTCCACGAGGCCGACGTGCTCAACGCCGGATTCGGGGAGTGTGTCGCGGCCGTCGGTGAAGCAGTGGACCACGAGGTCGCGTACCGACAGGCGCCCGGCGAGCTCGAGGATCGCCTGGAGGTGACGGAGGCTGGAGTGCACGCCGCCGTCGGAGACGAGCCCGATCAGGTGGACGCGCTCCGAGCAGGTGAGGGCGTGGACGATCGCGGGGTTCTCGCTCAGGACCCCGTCGAGCACGGCGTCGTCGATGCGGGTCAAGTCCTGGCGCACGACGGAGCCGGCACCGAGGTTGAGGTGGCCGACCTCGGAGTTGCCCATCTGCCCCTCGGGCAGCCCGACCGCGCGGCCGGAGGCGGTGAGCGTGGTGTGGGGGTAGGTCTCCCACAGCTCGTCGAAGACGGGGGTGCGCGCCAGCGAGACCGCATTGCCGGGGCCGGGCGGGGCGAGGCCCCAGCCGTCCAGCACGACCAGACAGGCGCAGGGCACTCTCAAGGGGCGGCCTGCACGATCTGCGCGAACGAGCCGGCCTCCAACGAGGCGCCTCCGACAAGCGCGCCGTCGACGTCGGGGAGGGCGAGCAACGCGGGGGCGTTGTCGGGGTTGACGGAGCCCCCGTAGAGGATCCGTACGCGCGCGCCCACCTCGGGGCCGGCGCGGTCGGCGACGAGCGCGCGGATGAAGGCGACGGCGTCTTGGGCCAGGTCGGGGGTGGCGGTTTGGCCGGTGCCGATCGCCCAGATCGGCTCGTAGGCGATCGCGATCTCGGGGAGCTGCTCGTCGGCGAGGCCGGCGAGGTCCTCGCGGATCTGCTGGCGCAGCTTGCGCTCGGTGTCCCCGGCGGCGCGCTCCTCCTCGGTCTCGCCCACGCAGAGGATCGGGTGCAGGCCGGCGTGCAGGGCGGCGGGGAGCTTCAGCGCGAGCGCGCGGTCGCTCTCACCGAACAGCTCGCGCCGCTCGGAGTGGCCGAGCACCACGCCGTGGACCCCGATCTCGGCGAGCATCGGCGGGGACACCTCGCCGGTGAAGGCGCCCTCGGGCTCGTGGTGGCAGTTCTGGGCGTACACCTCCACGCGGGAGCCGCGCGCGGAGTCGATCATCGCGCGCAGGTCGGTGAAGGGCACGCAGATCGCCACGTCCACGCCGGAGGCGGTGGCGAGCAGGGGGAGCAGCGCCTGGATGTACTGCTCGGCCTGCGTCTCGGTCTTGTGCATCTTCCAGTTGCCCGCGATCAGGGGGGTGCGAGGCATCAGGCGACCCCAGCGCCGTCGAGGGCTTGGACGCCCGGGAGGGTGCGGCCCTCGAGCAGCTCGAGCGTGGCGCCGCCGCCCGTGGAGAGGTGGTCGACGGCGTCCTCGAGGCCGAAGTGGGCGAGCGCGGAGGCGGAGTCCCCGCCGCCGACCACGGTGGTGCCGGGCGCGCGGGCGACGGCTTCGGCGACGGCGCGGGTGCCAGCCGCGAAGGGCTCGATCTCGAAGGCCCCCATCGGGCCGTTCCAGAAGACAGTGCCGGCACTCTGGATCTCGCGCCCGTAGCGCTCCGCCGTGGAGGGGCCGATGTCCAGTCCCATCCACCCCTCGGGCACCTCCACGCCATCGAGCACACGGTGTCGCGCGTCGCCGGCGAGGCGGTCGCCGATCACGAGGTCGTCCGGCACGAGCAGACGTGCGCGGCCGGGCTGGGGAGCGTGCGTGTCGCTCGCCCGGGCAAGCAGCCGGCGCGCGTGCTCGGTGTCCTCATCGCCGCACAACGACTTCCCCACGGAGTGGCCCTGCGCGCACAGGAAGGGGAAGCACATCGCTCCGCCGATGCTCACCACGTCGGCCACCTGCAGGAAGCGGTCGATCACGTCGATCTTGTCCGCGACCTTCGCGCCGCCGAGCACCGCGACGAGCGGCCGCGCGGGATGCTCGAGGATCCCGGTGAGCGTCTTGACCTCGTGTTCGAGCAGCCGCCCGGCGACGCTCGGCAGCAGGTGGGTGACCCCCTCGGTACTGGCATGCGCGCGGTGCGCGGCCCCGAAGGCGTCGTCGACGTACAGGTCGGCCAGCTCCGCCAGCGCGTGCGCGAAGGCCGGGTCGTTGTCGGTCTCGCCCTCCTCGAAGCGCACGTTCTCCAGCAGCAGCATCTCTCCGTCGTGGAGTTGCTCGGTCAGCGCGTGCACCTCCTCGCCTACCACCCCTGGCGCCAGCTTGACCTCCGCCCCGGTCAGCTCGCGCAGGCGCGCGGCCACCGGCGCCATCGACAGCGCCTCGTCGAAGCGCCCCTGCGGCCGGCCGAGGTGCGAGGCCAGCACCACCCGTGCCCCCCGGCCGCGCAGCTCTTCGATCGTGGGCAGCGCCGCACGGACGCGGGTGTCGTCGGCGATCTCGATCTCCCCGCCAGCGCCGACGGCGAGCGGCACGTTGAAGTCCACGCGCACCAGCACGCGCCGGCCGCGGACGTCGAGGTCCTCGATACTTCTCACGGCCCCCCGACCGATCCCTCTAGAGGACCCTCTGCACGAGGTCCACGAGCCTGTTGGAGTAGCCCCACTCGTTGTCGTACCACGCCACGACCTTCAGCATCGTAGCGTCCATCACCGCGGTGAGTTGGGAGTCCACGATCGAGGAGTAGGGGGAGCCGACGATGTCGGAGGAGACGATCGGGTCTTCGGTGTAGGCCATGATCCCCTGCAGCGGACCGCTCTCCGAGGCGGCCTTCAGCGCGGTGTTCACCTCCTCGACCGAGGTGGGGCGCTCGCACTCGACCGTCAGGTCAACGACCGAGCCGGTGGGGACGGGGGCGCGCACGGCGAAGCCGTGCAGGCGACCCTGCAGCGCGGGGATTACGAGGCCGATCGCCTTGGCGGCTCCCGTGGTGGCGGGGATCAGATTGATCGCGGCGGCGCGCGCGCGGCGCAGGTCCTTGTGGGGCATGTCCTGCAGGCGCTGGTCGGAGGTGTAGGCGTGGATCGTGGTCATCAGCCCGTGCTTGATGCCGACGGTGTCGTTCACGACCTTCGCGACGGGCGCGAGGCAGTTGGTGGTGCAGGAGGCGTTCGAGATCACGTGGTGGACGGCGGGGTCGTAGGCGGTCTCGAGGTTGACCCCGGGCACCACGGTCACGTCGGGGTCGGTGGCGGGAGCGGAGATGACGACCTTCTTCGCGCCGCGCTGCAGGTGCAGGGCGGCGTGGGCGCGGTCGGTGAAGAGCCCGGTGGACTCGATCACGACATCCACCCCGAGCTCCTCCCAGGGCAGCTTCGCGGGGTCGGTCTCGGCGAGCACCCGAAGCTCCTGCCCGTCCACCTCGATCGCGCCGTCCACCGCGCGCACCGTCCCCTTGTAGGGGCCATCGATCGAGTCGTAGGCGAGCAGGTGCGCGAGCGTGCGCGCGTCGGTCAGGTCGTTGACCGCCACCCACTCGATGCCGGCCGCATCCGCACGCGCCTTGGCGGCGCGGAACACATTGCGGCCGATCCGGCCAAATCCGTTGATTCCGACACGTACGGGCATTTCTAGAGCCTCCTCGGGCGCACAGCAATAACGTGCGACGAGCGCGAAAACGAGCGATGCCGGACCGTGGGAGCGTTACTCCGACGACCCGGCTGACGCCCAGAAGGCTATCGGACCGCGTCGGGCGACGGCTTGGCCTGAACGAGCGTGGGGAGCCCCTACCCAAGGCAGTATATCCAATAGTAAATACGAAATGTGAAAGGGAGTGGGAGTTGTATATAAAAATTTCAGACTTTGTATAACGTTTGT
>JBOGYA010000122.1:0-7994 GCA_050696515.1 Solirubrobacteraceae bacterium | reverse complement strand
CGCGGGGGCCTGCACCGGTGGCGCCGTCTCAGCGGCGGCCGCCTGCGCGGCAAGCCGCTCCTGCGCCTCGCGGGCGGCCTGCTCCTCGGCCTCGCGGCGGGCGGCGTCTTCCTCGGCTTCGCGGCGGGCGCGAGCCTCGGCCTCCACACGGGCGCGCTCTTCGGCTTCCTGGCGGGCGCGTTACTCCTCGGCGCGGAAGACGTTGCGGCCCTCGGCGACGACGTCTCCGATGGCGCGGGTGATCAGCGAGCAGGAGCGGATCGCGTCGTCGTTGCCGGGGACCACGAAGTCGATCCCGTCGGGGTCGCAGTTGGTGTCGACGAGGCCGATCACGGGGATCCGCAGCCGCTGCGCCTCGCGCACGGCGATCACCTCGGTTTTGAGGTCGATCACGAACATCGCGTCGGGGACGCGCTGCATGTCTTTGACCCCGCCGAGGTTGGCGCGCAGCTTCGCGAGGTCGGCCTGGCGGGCCATCCGCTCGCGGGTCGGCAGCAGCGCGAGCTGGCCCTCGGCCTCGAAGCGTTCGAGGTCGTGCAGGCGGCGGATGCGCAGCCCGATCGTCTGGAAGTTGGTCAGCAGGCCACCGAGCCAGCGGTGGTTGACGTAGGGCATTCCGGCGGACTGGGCGACGTCGCGGACGGTGTCGCGGGCCTGCTTCTTGGTGCCGACGAACAGCACCGTCCCGCCGCGGTGGGCGAGCGTGCCGGCGAACTCGCGTGCCTGCTCGAGCAGCACGGCGGTCTTGAGCAGGTCGATGATGTAGATGCCGTCGCGCTCGCCGTGGATGAAGCGGCGCATCTTGGGGTTCCAGCGGCGCGTCTGGTGGCCGAAATGGACGCCGGCCTCCAGCAGTTCCGCGATTCCTACCTGAGCCACGGTGTCGCTCCTTATGTCAATGCCTTGGTGGTTGCTGCCGTACGGCGGGCGCGGACTCACAGGAAGGTGACCGGCAAGCCGGTCGTCCTGCGAGCAGGGCCGCGATCCGTGCTCCATACGGGTCGAGGGTCCGAATCAGTCGCTCAGGATAGCTGCTCGGCGCGAGCCAGGGCAGCGAGGAGGTCGGCGGGCAGCGCCGAGCGCACCTCCAGCGGCTCGCCCGTGAAGGGGTGCCGCAGCGCGAGGCGGGCGGCGTGCAGGAACTGGCGCTCCAGGCCGAGCATCCCAGCGGTTCCGTACTCGGGGTCCCCGGCGACGGGGTGGCCGATCGCCTGGAGGTGCACGCGGATCTGGTGGGTGCGGCCGGTGTCCAGGCGCAGGCGCAGAAGCGAGTGCTCCGGCAGGGCGCGCTCGAGTGTGAAGTGGGTGCGGGCCTCGCGGGGGAAGTTGCCGCCGACGGCCATCCGCGTGCGCACGCGCGGGTCGCGCCCGACCGGAGCCTCGATCGTGCCGCTGCGCGCGGGGGGTCGGCCCTCCACGAGCGCCAGGTACTCGCGCTCGATCCGCCGCTCGGCGAGCGCGCGCTGGAGCAGGCGGTGGGCCTCCTCGGAGCGGGCGACGACGAGCAGGCCGGAGGTGTCGCGGTCCAGGCGGTGCACGATGCCGGGTCGCTCGGGATCCCCACCCACCCCTCCGCCGCCCGCGACGCCGGTGAGCAGCTGCGAGAGCGTGCCCTCGCGGTGCCCGCGGGCGGGGTGCACGACGAGGCCGGCGGGCTTGTCCACGACGAGCAGGTGCTCGTCTTCGTAGGCGATCTCGAACCGCACCTCACCCACCCGGCGTCCGGTGCCGCTCAAGGACGATCGCCCCGGGGGCGCTCGATCACGAGCAACAGAATCAGAACCCCCAGTGTGATCGAGACGTCGGCGAGGTTGAAGGGGGGCCAGCCGAGGGGCAGCTTGACGAAGTCGGTGACGGACCCCTCGCGCAGGCGGTCGAGGATGTTTCCCAGCGCCCCGCCGAGGAGCATTCCGGTGGGCAGCCAGATCAGCGGCCGCGCGGCGTGGCGCGCGAAGTAGGCGAGCAGCGCGAGCAGCGCGCAACCGATGACGACTGTGACGGCGAGGTGCGCGCCGGGGAGAAAGCCGAAGGCGACACCGTGGTTGCGGGTGTCCACCAGCTCGAGCCCGGGCAGCACCTTGCGTTCTTCGCCGGGGACGATCGAGCTCCGAACGGCGTGCTTTGCGATCTGGTCGAGCGCGACGACGGCGAGCGCGACGAGCGCGACGCGGGTCCAGGGGGAGCGCGTCAACCGTGGATGAGGCCCTGGACCACGACGCTGTTGAGAATCTCGAGCACGACGATCGCGACGATCGGGCTGAAGTCGAAGCCGCCGAAGCCGGGGAGCACACGGCGGAAGATCCGCAGGAACGGTTCGCAGACGTCGCGCAGGAAGCCGATCACGGCGGAGGAGGCCCGCGAGTAGGGTGGGCGCAGCCCGAAGGCGAAGAGCCAGCCCACGACGATGTGGGCGAAGATCAGGAGGATGTAGACGTAGATCAGCGTCGAGATGTAGTTGGCGACCTCGGCGCGGGCGGTGGCGAGCACGATCATCGGCCGCTCGCTCGCTCCGGTCGCGGTCCACCGCGGCTCTCGAAACCCCGCCCGCCCCGCCCGCGTCGACGTAGCACGGCGTCGAGCGCGTCGCTGAACGCGGCGCGCACCCCCCCGCGCTCCAGGGCGTCGACCCCCCGCGCGGTGAGACCTCCAGGGGAGCAGACCTCGCGACGCAGGGCGAGCGTGTCGTAACCGCGGCGACGCAGCAGCTCCGCCGTCCCGGCGAGGGTTTGCACGACCAGTCGAGCGCCCTCGTCGGCGGGGATGCCGCGGCGCACGCCGGCATCGACCTGGGCCTCGGCGACGAGCGCGACGTAGGCGGGGGCGCAGGACATGAGACCGGTCGCGACATCGAGGAGCGCGTCGTCGAGCACGACGAGCGAGCCGAGTTCGGCGAACAGCTCACGGACCTGCCCGTCGAGCGCGAGATCCCCGCCGGGCGCCTCCCCTTCCCGCCCCGGGTCGGCCGCCTGCACGACCGCGCCCTGGCGGACCTCGACCGGCAGGGAGGGCATGAAGCGGTACACGGGCCGCTCGGGGTAGACCTCCTTCACCGCGGACAGCGGGGTGGCGGCGAGAATCGAGGCGACCGCGCGCGCGTGCGGGGCGACCTCCTCGGCGACGGGACGCAGGTGGGCGGGCTTGTGACAGAGCACGACCAGCTCGGCACGGGAGGCGACCTCGGCGTTGCTCGCGAGCGCCTCCCCCCCGGTCTCCTGCGCCAGCGTCCGGGCGCGGGCGGCGACGGGATCGAAGCAGAGCACCGGCCGCCCCCACCCGCGGGCGAGCGCGCGCGCCATGTTGCCACAGCCGACCAGACCTATCTGCATAGCGCGCTTAGGCTAGCGGGCACCCGGCCCCACGATCGGCGGTGACCTCGAAGGTGGTGCATCAGCTCGGGGATATACCACTGACTGGACCTGTGGGAGAGCAGCCAGATGGCAGGTATGCGAGGTCCAGTTAGCTGGTATATGCTCCCAAACGCATCACTGCGTCTCGCCGGCTCTTCTTCATAGAGAGAGGCACCGCCACCTCGAACGGGCGCTTCAGGACTGATTGAAGAAGCCCTTCTCGATGAGCCGGGCCCGCTCCTCGGCGGAGATCTCGACGTTGCGGGGAGTGAGCATGAAGACCTTGTCGGCGATCCGCTGCATCCCGCCGTCGAGCGCGTAGGTGAGGCCGGAGGCGAAGTCGATGAGGCGCTTGGCGAGGTCGGTTTCGGTGCCCTGGAGGTTGAGGATCACGGGGATCGAGTCCTTGAAGCGGTCCGCCACCTGCTGGGCGTCGTTGAAGGACTTGGGGATCACGAGGTGGACGCGGACGTCCCCGTTGGAGCGGGAGCCGACGGAGCGCAGGACGGTTGTCGGCCGCCCCGCCCGAGACCCGCTTTCCCGCCCGCGGGGTTCGTCCTCGGCGAAGATCTCATCGAAGTCGTCGCGGCGGCGGCGCAGGCGCCGGACGTTGGGGCGCTCGCGGTAGTGCTCCTCGAGCGCCGCCTCCTGGGGTGCGTCGTCCTCGTACTCGTCGTGGTACTCCTCGGCGAGGCCGAAGTACACGAGCGCGCGGTGCCAGGAGTCGCGAAAGGCCATTCTAGGGGAGGTTGTTCGCTGAAGGTGCGATTTTCCCTGCTTATCCTAGCCATTTCGGATGGATGGGAGTCCGCCCGCTGCGCCCGCTCACCCCGCCCCGCTGCGTCCAGTCCTTTGAACGACGACGCTCGCGCCCAGCGCGAGGTGGAGTGAGGTGAGGTGGGTTATGTATACAGGCTCGCGCCAAGCCGGAGGGTCGTGGCGCCCTCTTCGACCGCAACGGGGTAGTCCTGGGAGGTCCCCATCGAGAGCCGCGCGAGACCGTGTGCGCCGGCGAGCTCGCGCAGAGCGGCGAACCACGGGCGGCTCGCCTCGGGGTCGGTGGTGAGCGGGGGCATGGTCATCAGGCCCGCGACGGGGAAGGGCGAGCGCTCGAGGTAGAGCGGAAGCTCCTCGGGGAGCACGCCGCCCTTCCCGGGCTCGCGGGCGACGTTGACCTGGATCAGGACCTCGAGGCCCGGGCGCGCCTCGCCGCGGTTGCGCTCAAGCGCCCGCAGGGCGGACTCCCCGGCGAGCGAGTGGATCAGACGCACGTGGGGCACGATCAGGGGCACGCGGCGGCTCTGGAGCCGGCCGATGAAGTCCCAGACGAAGAGCTCCCCGTGCAGGGCCGCCTTGGCGTTGAGGTCCTGGGCGCGGTTCTCCCCCACGAGCCGTACGCCGGCGCGGGTGAGCGCGGGCATGTCCTCGAGGCGCACGTACTTGGTGGCGGCCAGCACCTCCACCCCGGCGGGATCGCGCCCGGCGCGCGCGGCGGCGAGCGCGATCTGCTCGCGCACGCGGGCGAGGTTCTCGCGTACGCGCTCCGCGCGGAGCGCTGCGATCAGCTCAGCCATGCGACCCCAGCCTGGCGCCCGGCGGCGAGACCTTCGCGGCGGTGCGAGAAGAGGCGGGCGTCGCAGATCGTGCACACCCCCACGTCCTCGATGCGCGCCACCCCGGCTGCCCGCAGGCGCTCGCGGGCGAGGCCATGGAGGTCGATGCGCCCCCGGCGATGGCGGCCGGCCTCCGAGCAGCGGCCGAACGCCGCGTGGACCTCCTCGCCGACCTCGTAGCAGCACGGACCGGCGCCGGGCCCGATCACGGCGGCGATCTCCCCCTCGCCGCCGACCTCGCGCAGCGCGCGCACCCCCTCCTCCAGCACCCCTGCGGCGAGCCCGCGCCAGCCGGCGTGGAGCGCCGCGATGGCGCCTGCGGAGCCGAGGAGGACGGGCAGGCAGTCCGCCACCAGCACCATCACCCCGACCCCGCGCAGCGCGGTGGCGTGGCCGTCGGCGTCGAGCGGCGCGGCCGCCCCGCCCGGGTTGGCTTGATCCAGCCCGAACACGCGCTGCACGACGGCTCCGTGCACCTGGCGGCCGGCGCACAGCCACCGCAGCCCGAGGTCCCCGCGGAGGCGGTCGCGCTCGCGGCGGCCGCGCTCGTGGCCGGGGCCGCGCATCGTCGAGAGGTTGCCGTCGGCGCGGGTGGTGAACAGCGCGTGCCCACCGCCGGGCAGCTCGAAGCGCAGCGGGGGCAACTCTGCGCTCTCGCTACCCGACCTCATCGCTCTCCAGCGCCGCGGCCAGCTCCGCCTCGCGAGTGTCCGCCACCTCGCCGTCCAGCTTCGCGCGCAGGGCGGCTTCCAGCCGGCGGCCGATCTCGGGGCCCTGGGGCACCCCGGCCGCGAGCAGATCCTCGCCGGTGATCCGCAAGCGCACGTCGCGCAAGCCCGCCAGCCAGCGAGCGGCCGCGACACCGGCATCGATCCCGGGCGGCTCCCCCCAAGCGCCGGCGAGGGCGACGCCCTCCAACGATTCGTGCGCCGCGGCCTCGTAGATCTCAGAGCTCGCTTGCGCGTGAGCGAGCTCGTCGGCCAGGGCGTCGGCGCAGATGGCCGCGTGGAGCACGAGATCCCGCTCCCCCGCCGTGAACTCCATGTCGTCCAGGAGCACGCGCAGGTCGCGCTCGACGCCCTCCCGCAGACCGAAGGCCACCGGCTGCAACAGCGCGGCCAGCAGCAGCCGATCGGGCCGGGGCTCTGGGCCCGCGCCGCCCTCGGCCTCGGACAGCAGCTCGAGCGCCGCGCGGGCGAGGCGTGAGTCGAAGCGTAGCCGCGGGTGCAGCGCGGCGAGCAGGCCGAGGTCCTCCAGCGCCACAAGCGCCGCGACGGCGTCCGCTTCCCCCAGCGCCAGGCGCAGCTCGGCGCCGATCCGGGCGCCGGACACCGTCCGCGGGGCGCCCTGCGCGACCGCGGCGGCGGCGAGCCGCGCGGTGCGCTCCTCCACGACGAAGCCCAGGCGGGCGCCGTAGCGCGCCAGACGCCACAGGCGGGTGGGGTCGTCGAGGAAGCTCCGCTCGTGCAGCACGCGCAGGCGCCCGGCGCGCAGGTCCTCCAACGCTTGGGGGGCTGCGCGCAGATCCCCTACGTGCTCGCCTGTGAGTGCGAGGGCGAGCGCGTTGACTGTGAAGTCACGCCTCCCCAGATCCTCAGCCAGCGATGCGGGCTCGACCTCGGGGAGCGCCCCCGGGGCGGGATAGCGCTCGCGGCGAGCCGTGGCGATGTCGATCCGCCCGGCGCCCCACTCCACGATCGCGGTGCCGAAGCGCTCGTGCTCGCTCGCCTCGGCGAGAGCGTCAAAGCGCGAGGCGAGGGCGGCGGCGAGAAGCGCGGCGGCGTGGCCGAGCGGGGCGCCCTCCCCCTCCACCACCACGTCCAGCTCGCGGGGGCGGCGGTCGAGCAGCAGGTCGCGCACGGCCCCTCCCACCAGGAAGGCGCCGGGGGGCGCGGCGGCCAACAGCTCCTCCCCGCCCGGCTCGGCCCGCAGCCGCTCCAGCAGGCCGGCCTCGGGGGACGCGCTCACCGGCGGCCTCTCACCCGCACATCGCCGGCACCCACCCCGACAGCGCTCGCCTTCGCGGCGCCCACCTCTACAGAGCCCACCTCTACGGAACCCACTCCTACAGCACCCGCGCCCACCCCGTCCATCACCTGCGCACGGGGATGCCGGCGCGCTCGAGGTACTCCTTGGCCTCCCCGACCGTGTGGTGGCCGTAGTGGAAGATCGATGCGCACAGCGCCGCGTCCGCGCCCGCGTCGAGGGCCTCCGCGAGGTGCGAGAGCTCGCCCGCTCCGCCGGAGGCGATCACGGGCACTCCCACCGCCTCGCTGACCGCGGCCGTCAGCCGCAGGTCGTAGCCGTCGGAGGTGCCGTCGCGGTCCATGCTCGTGAGCAGGATCTCCCCCGCCCCCCGCTCGGCCGCCTCGCGCGCCCACTCCACCACGTCGCGGCCGGTGGGGGTGCGCCCGCCCGCGACGTACGCCTCCCAGCCGAGGGAGCCGTTCGCGTCCGCGCGGCGCCGCCCGCCGGCCATGCGGTCGGGCGGGGCACCCGTTGAACCGGGGACCTCACCGACCCGAACGGTGCGCGCCTTCGCGTCGATCGCGAGCACCACGCACTGCGCGCCGAACACCCGCGCGAGCTCGTCGATCAGCTCGGGGCGCGCGAGCGCCGCGGAGTTCACCGCGACCTTGTCCGCCCCCGCGTCCAGCACCGCCTGGGCGTCCTGCACCGAGCGGATGCCCCCGCCGATCGTGAACGGCACGAACACCTCGTCCGCCGTGCGCCGCGCGAGCGCGACGATCGTCTCGCGCCGCTCGTGCGTAGCGGTGATGTCGAGGAACACCAGCTCGTCGGCCCCCTCGCGGTCGTAGTGCGCGGCCAGCTCGACAGGGTCGCCCGCGTCACGGATGTCAACGAATTCGACGCCCTTCACGACGCGACCGCCGTCCACGTCCAGGCAGGGGATTACACGCTTGAGGTGCACGCGCCCACGGTAGCGTCTGGACGTCTTCGCCATGGAGTTCCAGCCGGTGCATGCACCGGCTGGCGAGGTCGTGCATGCACGACCTCGGGAACGGCCACATGT
>JBOGYA010000121.1:0-8165 GCA_050696515.1 Solirubrobacteraceae bacterium | reverse complement strand
CGCAGCCTGTACGTGCCGGGCGCGCGCGCGATCCACCACGAGCAGCTCGCTACCGCCGCAGTGCCCGAGCGGCGGATCGTGGAGATGGCACGCAACCGCGACCTCTACATGCGCAAGCACCACTCCCCCTCCGCCGCGCGCGCGGTGCGCTGGCTGACCGCCTGGGCCTACGCGCTGCGCGCGCTCGCGGCGCTGGTACTGCCCGGCCACTCCGCAAGGCGGTATTGGCGCCACGTCACCGCCACGCTCAGGCCGGGTCGGGGGCAGGGTCTGCGCGAGGCCGCCGCAGAGTACAACCGAACCGGTCGCACCCCCTCGGGGCCAGGTGCGAGCCACGCAGACGCTACATCAAAATAGTCAACATAGTAGGCTCGCGGCAGCTATCGGCAACGTTGAGGGACCGAGCCGAGAACGGGAGGCGAATATGGGAGAGATCCCAATGGTGTGCTACGACGATGCGCTGGAAATTCGCGCGGGCGAGCGCGACCATGAACTGGACCTCGGCTCGGTCGAATGGCCACACAACATCGTCCCGCCCCCCCATTGGGCGGCGGCGGGCGGCTGTCTGCAACGCATCGTCACCAACGAGCCGAGCAAGCCGACCAGCGACCGCCCTACCCCTACCCCCGCCGACGAGCTGCCCGCCTGCAGCCTCAAGGAGTCGATCCTGCAATTCCCCTCGGCGCCTATTTATGGTGTGCAGCGACTTCACGAGTATCACGTCAATCTGCCCGACTCGCAGAGCCTACACACGTATCGCGTCCTCACCGCCGCCTGCCCCGGCGGGCGGATCAAACGTATCTTGCTTTTCCACAACGGCCTCAACGAGCTCGACCGGATGGGCCTCTACTACCAGCTCGCATCCCACCTGATCGCACAGGAGCCAGAGACCGCCTGTATCCTGCGTCCCTTCCCGGGCCATCTGACGCGAGCCCCCTTCGCCGAATTTGCGGAAACGCCCCTTCACCGGTATCTCTGGGACGGCTCGCACCTGTTTCGTCAATTTCTGCGATACATGACCGAGACTCGGTGGTTCTTGAGCGCACTGGTGAAGCGCTCTCGGTACCGCTGTCCGGGCGGAGCCGGATTGCTTGCGGAAAACGACGACCCCGCCGCCAGCCGGTTGGACCTTGATATCCTCACAGCCGAGACGGCGCAGGCCTGGGAACGGCTGCACACGGCATCGTACGCCGCATTCAAGCTGGCTCGGGCTCGTAAAGAAAACCAATCCGATGCCCCAAAAATGCCCGGTAGGCCACCTCGCAAGGTCGTCTTCCGCGAAGCGGCAGTGGCGCTTCAGGAAGCACTCAAACTGGACGAATACAATAAGCTCGACAGCGACCTCAAATGTGGCGATGAAGAGCCCTCCCTACACGTCATAGGCTACAGCCTCGGTGGCTTTACGGCACAGTCGGTATTCATGTCGTGGCCATTTTTGGTCGGCTCGTGCTCCACCCTGCTCTCGGGAGGGCCCCTGCGGGAGCTTGCCCCGACCGCATTTGCCGACCCCGAGGAATGGCAGACGGTACTGCACTCGCTCCGGTACGAGCTCGACGAGGGAATGCTGAACGACCGTTACGGAAGGGAGAAGCAGCAGCTCGCCGGCCTGCCCACAGACCTGTTCCTCTACTTCCAACGGACCTTCTACGAGGTGTTCCAACAGGAGTATCGTGGCAGCTACCAGAGTCGGCTCGCCGCCTTCAGGCAACGGATGTTCTTCATCGTCGGGGGTGACGACCCGATCGTGCGGCCCCGCAGCGTGCTGGACTCCGGCCCGCCGGGGGGCATCAATCTGCTGGCGATCGGCGGTCTGGGGCACTTCCTGGGCAGCACTCCCAAGGACCACGAAGAGAGGAAGCAGCGGCGGTTCTGGCTGCCCGAGATCGGGGAATTGATCGGTCGCTTCTCCAACGAGGCCGCCAAACGGCATGATGTGGAACGGCGAAAGAGCTGGCTCGAGCCCGACTTCGCGATACCCGATCCCCAACTGCCTGGCGAGCAGGACGCCGGTCGGGCGGTGGCGGACGAGGACGGCAAGTTACATCAAGTTCAACGCCTGAGCGAACGGGATCTGGTGAATATTCCCCACGACGGCGCGCTGCCCAGCAAGCCGTTCGAGCTCTGCTTGGACGATCTGCTAGCGCGACAGGACGAGCCCGACAGGAACCTCCTGCTGATCCTGCGCAACGAGATACCGACCCTGCTGCTGAGCGCCAGGGCCGTTCAGCGCCGCGCACGCGCGCTGCACCATGACGAACTCGGCATCGTTGAGTTCTGCCAGGGGGTGCGCATGCGCTGGGAGAAGCTCCAGGGGAACCTGCCGCGCACCCGCATCGTACTGCCGTGGAACGTCCGGCACATATTCCTGAACATGGACCCCGAACATAGGTTCCCGAGCCAGTCCGAGACCGCGGTCGGTCAGATGCCGGACGAGATCACCTGGCCGAAGACATGGCGGTATTGCAGCAGGACGCTTGAAGGGCTCGCCAACAGCGTGCCTGGCTCGGTCTTGATATACGACGGCCGTGATAAGCCGTTAACGCCGCGCCTCGGGGCGTCGGCCGACGACTTGGTTCGAGACTGGGAAAAGGCCGCGCGCGGCCCGGTACTTGTGCCGTCGCTTCCCGATTGCTGGATTTCGATGTCGCCCAAATTCTTGGGCCTGGAGAATGATTTCACCGCGGATGACGCATTTGGGGAGTTCCTCGCCAAAGCCTGGGTACATCAAAAATCTGGTTTAGGCGAAAAGCTGCACAACGACGATCTCCGCATAATCGCCGTGTCGAGAGCCAGGTACAACCCCCGTTTCCGTGGGAGACTCGTGGTCAATACGGGGGCCGCCAGAAAAATACTTCTGCATGCCGCCCTATGCCTGGCGGCCTCTTACAAGTATGACGAATACGATCTGGACAAGGGGAAACCCTCCACGAGTGGGGGCCGGCCGCCAGCCCGATCGTGAGATCGTGAGCCTCACTCGTCCTCAAACCGTCTTACGGTCGGCTCGAAGTCGTCGACGGACCACATCCGCCAGCGCTCTTGCCTGGGAAAGCTCCCGCGCGGTGAAGAAGCGCGTGAGGATCAGCAGCGCGGGGGCCAGCGCCAGCCACAGCGCGCGCAGCGCGAGGCCCCCGAAGCCGCTCGTGGGGAGCAGCAGCTCGCCGGAGACCGCCACGGCGGCGTAGATCGCCACCAGCAGCACCAGCCGGCCCCACTCGAAGCCGACCCGGAACAGCGAGCGCGTGAGCAGGTACATCACCGCGAGCATCACCGCGTACGCCCCGCACAGCGCGATGCCCGCGCCCGCGATGCCGAGGTTTGCGCCGCCCGCGGGGACGAGCAGCAGGATCAGCGCCACATTCACCGCGAGGCCCGCCGCCGTGGCGGGGAAGTTGCGCGTCGTCACGCCCGCGCGGCCCGCCAGCACCATCAGCACCGGGTACAGCCCGTACAGCGCCCACCCCAGCGCGAGCCACGGCAGCGCTTTGTAGGCGCCGAAGTACTCGGGGGCTGCGAGCAGCCGCACCAGCCAGCGGCCCATGAGCGTCACGCCGCAGACGACCACGCCCGTCGCCAGCACGTAGTACGTGGTGACCAGCGAGTACAGCCGCGAGGCCTCGCGGTCGCTCTCGATCGAGTACGCCAGCGGCGGCCACGCATACTGGAAGCCGCGCACCGCCACGAACACCACTGTCGCGAGCTGCAGCGCGATCGAGTACTCGCCCGCCGCGCTGTGCGAGTAGGCCCGGAAGATGTAGATGCGGTCCACCACTTGCAGCGCGTACACGCTCGCGTCCGCTGGCACCGTCGGCAGGCCGAAGCGCAGCATCGCCGCCAGGTCGCGGGTGCGCAAGCGCAGCGACCAACGCCGCGCGCGCGCCAGCACCCACCACAGGCCGAGCACCACGACCGCCGAGGCGCCGAAGTTGCCGAGCAGCAGGCCCCGCGCTCCCTGGTTTGCGAACACCACGAGCAGCACGGTGAACGTCACCGTCATCGCGACGTTCGACATCGAGGCGATCAGGTACGCGCGCGAGCGCTCGTCCACGCGCAACTGCGCGTAGGCCATTTCCAAGTTCGTGAACGCCCACAGCCCGAGGATCGCGCAGTCCATCAGCGGCGGATCGCGGAAGCCCAGCACCAGCTGCGAGAGGCCGCCAGAGAACGCCAGCGCCGCCAGCGCCGCGACCGTCGTCGTCCACGCCACCGTCGCCGTCGCGGTGCGCGCGATCCGCGCGCGGCGCTCCTGGTCGGAGTCGGTGAAGTAGAAGCGCACGAACGCCTCCCCCACCCCCAGCCGCAGCAGGATGCTCGCCAGGATCACGCTCGTCAGCAGGGTGGTGTACGCGCCGTAGCCCGCGGGGGAGACGTGGCTCGTGTACAGCGGCAGCGTGATCAGCGCGATGCACTTCGCCACGATGTCCGCCGCCTGGTAGGCCGCGCCCGTGGTGAGGAGGCGCTTCAGGTAGTCGCGCACGCCCTCAGCTTCTCAACACCGCCGGCTCGACGTGCGGGGCGGACCGGCGCCGCACTCCGCCGCCGCGCGTCGCGCGGGCGAGCGCGACCCCTACACCGAGCAGCGTCCACGTCACCGGATCCTCTAGGAAGTCCGCGTAAGTGAAGGTGTGCAGCACGAGCGCCGCGAAGGCCGCCGCCAGGGCGATCCTCGGCGGCGAGCGCCCAGCGCCCCCGAACAGCACCGCGAAAGCCGCCGCCAGCAGCGCCGCGTACAGCACAAGGCCCACGATCCCCTGCTCCGCGGCGACCGTCACCGGGATCGTGTGCGAGGCCGAGGTCGCGCTGTCGCTCGTCACGTGTTCGTGGGTGCGGTACTCCTGCGCGAAGGAGCCCGGGCCGAAGCCCTGCAGGGGGCGGTCGGCAAACAGGCGCAGGCCGCCTTCGACCAGCTTCGTGCGCCCGCTCGTCGCGTTGCTCGCCGAGCCGCCTTTGCCGCTCAGGCCGAGGTGCAGGCTCGGCGGCGCCGCCAGCACCGCGACCAGGGCGATCGCCGCCAGCGCGCCCGCCACGTATGCCGTGCTGCGCACGTCCCAGCGGTACGCCGCCAGCACCGCCAAGCCCAGCAGCAGCGCCGCGATGCTCGACTGCGAGAAGCTCGTCACCAAACCCCCCAGGAGCCACAGCAGCACCGCTCCCCCGAGCAGCACCTCGCGGCGGCGCGCGCTCCACATCACTCCCGTCATCACCCCCACCATCACCAGCGCCAGGAAGCGCCCGTAGATGTTCGGGTCGAAGAACAGCGAGTTCACCCGGAAGTAGTTCCCGTACTCGTTCGCCGCCACCACCTTCGGGTTGAGGAACAGCTGCTTGCGCGCGTACTCCACGAACCCGATCCCCGCGAACACCACCGCCAGCGCGACCGCCACCGCCAGGCACCTCAGCAGCAGCTCGCGCGTCCACCGCACCTCGCGCAGCAGCGCGAACAGCAGCGCGAACGGCACGTAGAAGAACACCATGCTCTCCAGCGCCTTCGAGAAGTCCGCCGAGTAGGAGGACTGCACCCCATAGAGCACCACCGAGGCCGCCAGCAGCCATTCGAGGCAACGTGGGGATGCGAGGCTCACCCACCAGCCGTCCGCCGCGGGCTCGTCGAGCGGCGCGCCGGCGCCGTCCCCCGCCGCATCGGCCGCGCCCCCGTGACTCGCGCTTGACAGACGCGGGACGGCGTACACCAGCGCACCGGCGCCCACCACCAGGTACAGCGGGATCAGCAGATTCGAGGTGCTCCCGCCGGTGGAGATCGGCAGCCGGAACGGCAGTGCAAAGATCGCCAACAACGGGAACGCCTGTGGGCGTCTGTGGATCGCGAGCGCGAGCGCGAGCACCACCACCAGCCCCGCGAGCAGTGCGGCGCCGGCCTCCGCGGGGTGGTGGCGCAGGTGGGTCAACTGCGAGGTATGCCAGATGTCCACCACCAACAGCACCGGTGTAAGCGCCAGCACACCCAGTATCGCCGCGGCTCGCACCCGTTCGGAGATCCGCGGCGGGCGAGCAAGGACGACGACCGCGGCGAGCAGCACCACCGCGATCACACCCAGCTTCTCCACCATCTCGCCGGTGCCGTGCACACTCACGGGCGCGGGGCTTCCAAGGTGAAGCTGCGTGTGGAGTACCTCGTTAGTTCCTGGTTGTGCAGTCTCACCTTCAGGCGGTACTCACCCGGCGGCGCCAGCCCGCCGCGCTCGGCCGGTCCCCGCTGGCCGTTCCAGCACAGTGAGAGCTGTTTGTACCGTTCGGCGGGGAAATCGTGCACGATCGTGGCAACGTAGTTGTCGCCCGGCGAGGTGACGATCTCCACTGTCACCTCGTCCGCCTGGGCGAGCTTGAACGAGAGGTACTCGATCCGTTCGGTCGCGTTCACAAGCCTTTTTGTCACCTTTCCGCGGCAGCTCGCCGCGGGCACGCGGGTTGGGTGGAAGGCTTCGTTCATCTCGAAGCTCTGCACCGGCGTCGGGGTGTGCTTGAGCCGCTGCGTCACGCCAAACGCCGCAAAACAAGCCACCACCAACACGGCAAACACGACCCGCGCCAGTCTTTGAGCTTCCCGTGGCTCCCCGTGCGAACGCCGCGGCGTAGCCCCGGAGGGGGCGGAGCCTATCCCCTTCAATCCTTTCCATCCAATGCGAAGCGCTCCACGGTGTCCGAGCGCAGCCCCAGCCTCAGCGTCTCGAGTGAGAGCACGTCGCCCGGGGCGATGTTCCCAAGGTTGCACTCGCTGCCGAAGAATTGCAGCAGCCACACCTGCTGCTCCTTGCGCGGCGCCTCGAAGACTATCCGCTCGCAGTCCACCGCGTGCGCGATCTCATCGATCAGCCCGCTGCGCACCTCCCCGTCGGCGCGGTAGATGCCCGCCGTGCCCGACTCCCTGGCCTCCGCGATCACCTTCCACGCGCCCGCCTGCAGGTCGCGTTCGATCTGCTCCACCCACACGTAGGGGGCCATGATGAAGTCGGTGTCCTTGCTGCCGACCTCCGAGAGCACTGTGAACCCGGCGGTGGCGAACGTGCGGATCAGATGGGTCTTGACCTCGGGCTCCAACGCGATCGTGCCGTCGGAGATCTCCACGTGGCGCAGTCCCAGCTCTCGCAGCCACGCGATCATTCCCTCGACGCGGCCTTGCTTGATCGCCAGCTCGGTGAGCGTACCGCCAAGCACGACGGGTATGTCATGTGCGGCATAGCGCTCCAGCTTGGGCTTGAGGTTCGCGCTCACCAGCGCCGTCCCCCACCCCAGCTTCACGATGTCCACGCACTCTCCCGCGGTCTCCACCAAGCCGTCCACCTCTGCGAGCGAGAGGCCCCGGTCGAGCACGTGCGTGAGTCCCCGCTCGCGCGGCTTGTGCGAGCGCTCCGGGATGTCGAGGAAGCTCTCGGTCGGGGTCGCCGGGCTCGTCACTGGCGTGGCCAAGGGTCCCTCACTGGCCTGTGCCGGCGGCCGCTTCCCCGCCGGCCGGCGTCCCCGCGGCGCCGCTCGCGGCTTCTCCGCCGCCCTGGGCTTCGCCGGCGGCCGCCGTGCCACTGCTCGGCGACGTGCCGTTCGAGGACGCTCCGCTCGAGGAGCCCGCGAGCGCGGCCTGGTCGGCGCCCGCGATCACCACCACGCTCGCCCCGCCCACCAGCGGCGCGAGCGCTTCTTCCAGCGGCGCCGTCTGGGTGATGCCGAGCGTCCGCCCCACGTGCAGCGCTTCGGTGCGATGGCCGCTCGCGTACTCCACCACCGAGGTCGAGCGGCTGCTCGGGGGGCGTGCGCTCAGCGCGGCCGCGAGCGTGTAGCCGTTCTGCTGCAGGTTTCCCGACAGCCTGTGGGCGAGACCGTTCGCTTCGGTGGCGTTCAGCACCACCACGTGTGTTTCGGCCGGGCTCGCCACCGTCGAGCCGTGGCGCGCACGGTGCGAGCGCGCGCCGCTGGAGGCGGAGCTTGCCTGCGTGCTCCCGGGGGTGGGGCTGCCCGATCCGCCGCCCGCGAGCAGCACCACAGCCAGCACCACCACGCCCACCACCACACCGCCGGCGATCAACGCTGTCGCTCTCCGCGGCGAGCGCTCCTCTTCGCGCAGGAACTGAAACTCCTCTCCTGGCGTCCGGCCGGGCGAAGGCCTTCCCGCACGGGCGCCGGCCGGGCGGGGCGGGGCTGTGCGCGCGGAGGCGGGA
>JBOGYA010000120.1:0-8205 GCA_050696515.1 Solirubrobacteraceae bacterium | reverse complement strand
CCCCGCGGGTGCCGCCCCGCCGCCTGCCCCCGGGGACGCTCCGCGCGAGCCGTGCCGCCGCGAACAGCACGATCGCGGTGCTCGTCACGAAGAACCCGGGGGGGAGGTCGGTGAAGTAGGAGAGGCCCAACCCCACCCACGCTGTCAGGAGCCCCACCACCACGCTCAGCCCCAGCCCCACCCCGATGCGCGGGGTCAGCTCGCGGGCGATCGCCGCCGGCCCGAGCAGCAGCGCGAAGACCAGCAGCACCCCGGTGATCTGCGCCGTCGCCGCCACCGCCAGCCCCAGCACGAGCAGGAAAGCCGCGGACAGTGCACGTACCGGCACGCGGCTCGCGGATGCGAGCGATCCATCCACAGACGCGAAGAACAGCGGACGCCCCACGACCCCGAGGAACGCCAGGGCGCACCCCCCCACGATCGCCAGCGTCAGCACCTCGCTCCTCGTGGTGGCGAAGATCGAGCCGAACAGCAGCGTCTCCAGGCTCTCCAGCACGCCCCCGTAGAGGCTCAGCAGCAGGTAGCCCACGGCGAGCGCGCCCGCTCCGACCATCCCCACCACCGCCGACTGCTGCGCCTGGCCGCGGCGCGCCGCCGTGGGCGAGGAGCCCGCGATCACGAGCGCCCCCGCGCCGCAGAACGCGAAGTACCCCCACGCCAGCGGCAGCCCGGCCAGCGCCGCCGCGGCCGCACCCGGGAAGGACATCACCGAGAGCGTGTGCCCCGCGAACGTCTCCCCTCGCAGCACCATGAACCAGCCGGCCACCGCCGCCGTCACGGCCACGACGCCCGCCGCCTGCAGCGCGTTCACCATGAACTGGTAGGCCAACAACTGGTGCACGTCGGAGAACAGGTCCAGTGTGAGGTGAGGGCTCACCGCAGCACGTGGCGGGGTCCGTGCAGATGCGGAGCCTCCGGCTGGCCCACGACCACGAGGCGCCCGTCGCTCGTGCGCAGCACCTCGATCGGCGCGCCGTACAGCCGGCTCAGCGTCGCTCCGGTGATGACCTCCCCCACCGGGCCCATCGCCGCGCGCCCCCCCGCCAGGTACAGCACCCGGTCCACGTAGGGCAGCAACGGGTTCACGTCGTGCGCCACCAGCAGCACCGTCACCCCCTCGGAGCGGCAGATACGCTGCACGAGCGCCGCCACCGACGCCTGGTTGGGCAGGTCCAGGCCATCCAGCGGCTCGTCCAGGATCAGCATTCGCGGGTTGCGCACAAGCGCCTGCGCGATCAGCAGGCGTTGCTGCTCCCCACCCGAGCACTCCCCGATCGGCCGCGCTGCGTACGCGCCCGCGCCGACCCGCTCGATCGCCTGCCGCACACGCTCCCGGGCCTCGCGAGAGCGGGCGCCGAAGCGTCCCGCGAGCGGCAGCGGCACGCCCCAGCGGTGCCCATCGAGACCGAGGCGGACCATGTCCACCCCACGCACCCGCATCCCCGCGTCGAACACCCGCCGCTGCGGCAGGTACCCGATGCGCTGGTTGTGAAGGGGTGGGCGGGCGCTCAATACCCTCACCCGGCCCCGGTCGAGGCTCAGCAGGCCCAGCAGCACGCCCAGCAGCGTCGACTTCCCCGCCCCGTTGGGACCGAGGATCGCGACGAACTCGCCCTCCGGCACCAGCAGGTCCACGTCGCTCCAGATCGTGCGCCCGCCGAGGCTCACCGCCGCATCGGTCAACTCGACCGCCGGGGTCATCTACCGACCCGTCGCCTCGTGCAGGGCACGCATCAGCCCTTCCAGCTCCGCGACCTGCCACTGCTCGAAGCTGTCGCTCGCGGGCGAGAGCGTCTCGGTGACGGTCGCGATCGGGATGTGGGCGGCGCGGGCCAGTTCATTGACGCGCTGCACGTCGGGGGTCACGTTCTGGCTGTTGAACACCCACACCTTGATCTCGCGAGCTTCGGCCTGGCTGTCCACCGTGCGCTTGTCCTGCGCCGTTACTTCGGAGCCCTCCGCGATCGCCTTCGCGAAGCTGTAGGGGGTCAGCAGCTTCAGGCCGAGGGCTTCGCCCAGACCTTGGAAGATGCTCTCGCTGTAGCCCACCGGCGTCCCGGCGTAGCGTTCACGGAGCTCGCGGCGCAGCTCGTCGTAGCGCGCGAGGCCCTGCGTTTCGAAGGCCCGCTGCCGCTGCTCGAAGTAGCCCTTCGCGCCCGGCACGAGCTGCTCGTAGTCGCGCGCGATCTGCCCGACCACCGCGAGCACATCGGCCGGGAAGTACCACCGGTGCGGGTTCTCGCCGTCGTGCAACCCGAGCAGCTGGCCCACGTTCAGCGCCAGGCGCCCGCTCGAGGGGCTCGCCGCTAGCAGCTTCGAGGCCCATTCGTCGTAACCCACACCGTTGACAATCGCCATCCGCGCCCCCGCCATCGTGCGCGCGTCCTGCGCCGTGGGTTCGTAGCTGTGCGGGTCGGTGTCGGGGCTGACGATGATGCTCCTCACCTGCACCCGCGCTCCGCCCAGCTGCGCGGCGATGGAGCCCCAGAAGTTCTCCGCGGCCACCACCTGGATGCGGCCGCCGCTGCCCGCGGCCGTGCTTTCGCCCTGGGAGCCACAGCCCGCGAGCGCCGCGAGCATGGTCAGGAGGACCAGCGCGGTCAGCGCCGCTCGGAGAGTCCTTGCCTCCCCGCCCTGACACGGCCGGGATTCGAATGTAAGCATGACGAGAGTTCCTTTCGCTGTCCTGAACTGATGGTGGTTGGCAACCCTACCATAACTATAAGACTGAGTCTTGTTCTTGATTGGGAGCACCTTTGTAGCATTGGATTAGCATGTGATAGTGTTGATCACATGTCGAGGATGATCCAGATTCGCAATGTCCCGGAGGAGGTGCACCGCGATCTGAAGGCACGCGCCGCCCGCACCGGGATGACTCTCTCGGACTTCCTGCTCGCCGAGCTGCGTCAGCTGGCGGTGCGCCCGACGATGCGCGAGTGGTTGGACCAGGCCGCCACCTGGCAGCCGGTCGATGTGAGCGCGACACCGAGCGAGGCGCTGCGCGCCGAGCGCGAGCGCACCGCCGCGTGATCGTCACAGACGCCAGCGCGATCACGGACGTCCTACTCGCCCGTCCGCCCGCGCCCGCGATCCGGATGGCGCTCGCCATCCATGCCGAGGTCCACGTGCCCGAGCACTTCCACGTCGAGGTGATCTCCGCGTTGCGGCGCTACGCGCTGCGGGGGGAGCTGGGCGAGCGTCGGGCGGCAGCGGCGCTCAACGCACTCACGGAGCTGCGAGCGGTGCGCTATCCGGTTCTGGAGCAGCGCGACGCGATCTGGGATCTGCGCGAGCGGCTCTCGGCATATGACGCCGCCTACCTTGTCCTGGCTCGCCGCTTAGACGTCTCGCTGCTCACCACTGACAACGGGCTGGCCGCCGCCGCGCGAGCCGAGGGGCGGCTGGTGGAGCTCTCCGCCTGAACGCCCTGGTTCGACCCGAGTCTCGTTCTCAGCTTGTGTGGAGCTCGATCTCCAACAGCTCCCCACCGCCCTCGTGGTCGACCTGCAGCGTCGTGTGCTCCAGGCCGAAGCGCTCCCGCAAAAGCTCCTGCAGCGCCCGCCGCGCCGCGTGGCAGTCGGCCTCGCGCTCCACCAGCACGTGCGCGGAGAGCGCGGGGAAGCCCGCCGACAGCTCCCACACGTGCAGGTCGTGCACCTCCACCACCCGCGGCTGCGCGGCCAGCGCGCGGCCGATCTCCCGCGGGTCGAGGTCCGGCGGCGCCGCCTCCAGGAAGATCCGCCCCGAGGCGCGCAGCAGGCCGGCCGCGGAGCGCAGCATCAGCGCCGCCACCAGCAGCGAGGCGATCGGGTCCGCGCGCTCGAAGCCCGTCAGGAGGATCACCACCCCCGCGAGCGCCGTCCCGATGAACGCGAACAGGTCCGTGAGGAGATGCTGGAAGGAGCCCTCGACGCTCATGTGCGCCTCCCGCCCCGCCCCCGCAAGCGCGGCCGTGGCGGCGCCGTTGACCGCGATCCCCGCCAGCGCCACCGCCACCATCGCCCACGCCGACACGGAAGGGGGAGAGATCAGCCGCGCGATAGCCGAGTACACGATCGCGCCCGCCAGCAGCACCAGCGTGATCCCGTTCGCCTGCGCCGCCAGCGCCTCCACGCGCAGGAAGCCGTACGTCATCGCGCCCCGCGCCGGCCGCGCCGCCAGCCGCAGCGCCACGAGCGAGAGCCCCAGAGCGGCCGCGTCGGTCAGCATGTGCGCCGCGTCGGAGATCAGCGCCAGCGAGTGTGCGAGCACTCCCGCCACGACCTCCACCGCCATGAACCCCAAGATCAGCGCCAGCGCCGCCGCCACGCGGCGAGCGGACGCCGGTGGGGCGTGCAGCGGACCGTGTGCGTGCCCGGCGTGAAAGTGGCTCACCCCCGGACGATCGGCTCAACCCGAGCCGGCGGGGGGCGGTGTGGAGGCCGCCCCGCCGCCGTGGGAGGAGTCCTCCTCCTCCACGATCGCGCGGCGGCGACCGAGCAGCAGCACGACCAGCACCACCAGGATCACGACGATCAGCACCCCGCCGGCGATGTAGCGCAGTTTGTGGTGGACCGTCGTGGATTTGGGCTTCGCGGTGGCGACCGTGAACGACGAGCCGCCGGCGCGCGTCGCGGCGGTGAGCCGCGGCACCTCCGCGGGGGTGTAGGTGACCGTGAAGTGCCCCCCGTCAGAGAGCGAGGCGTGAGCCTTGTACCCCTGCGTGTGGAGCACCACCGCGACGACTTCCCGGTGGCGCAGCTGCGCCAGCAATGCCTGATAGCTCTCGGCCTGGAAGTGGGTCGCGAGCGCCGGGGCCGCGGCGAGGCTCAGCAGCACGGCTGCCGCGCACACGACGAGGCCAAAGCGTCTGATCGGATGGCTCATCAGCAGAACCCTATACCCGCCCGGTGTCGTGCCGGTAGGCGCGGCGGGCGAGCAGCGCGAGCACCACGGTCCAGGCGCCGATCACGAGCCACGCCCTGCCAGGCCAGGCGTGGCCCCCAAGCGCGACGTGGCTGGCCTGCACGAGCCAGTAGGAGGGCAGGAGCTGCGCCACGTCGTGGAGAAAGCCAGAGTGGGGGATCGGGAACCAGGTGCCCCCGAGGAACGCCAGCAGCCCGACCCCGCCGCCGACCGCCGGCCCGATCGAGTCGGGGGTGAGCATGTGACCGACAGCGATCCCGAGCGCCGCGAACGGCACCAGGCTGACGAGGATCAGCGCCGTCATCTGCAGCCACTTCCCCGCCGACAGCGAGACCCCGAGCGCCACGCCAGACGCATACAGCACGAGGATCGTCAGCAGCGCCATCATGTACGCGGTGAGGACCTTCGCGCGCAGGTAGGCGCGCGTGGACAGCGGGCTGATCCGCAGCTGGCGGTTCCAGCCGACCGCGCGCTCGGCCGCGATCCGCGCGCCGGAGGAGAGCATCCCGCTCATCGTTCCGAACGACACCATCCCGATCATGTAATACAGCGGCGCCGGGATGCCCGTGCCGCCCAGGCTGTGGTTGGAGCGCTGCGGACCGGCGATCAGGAAGAACAGGACCAGCGGGAACCCCAGTGAGAGCACGAAGAAGCGGCGGTTGCGCAGGGTGCGCAGCAGCTCGTAGCGGGTGTAGAGCAGCGCGTTCACCGGCGGCTCTCCCCAAAGGCGGCCGCGGCGACGGAGGGCTCGCGCCCGTCCGCATCCACCCCGGTCAGCTGCAGGAACGCCTCCTCCAACCCGGCCGCGACGATCTCGATGTCGCGCGCGCCGGGATACGCCGCGAGCAGGGCGCGGATCGCCGCGTCGGAGTCCGCGCAGGTGAGCACCACCGCCTCGCCACGCCCCTCCACGCCGCTGACGCCGGGCAGCCCCGCGAGCGCGGCGAGGTCGGCGCCGGGGAGCGTCGTGCGGATCGTGCGCGTGCCGACCATCGCCTTGATCTCGGTCGGCGGCCCGTCAGCGACGACCACGCCGTGCGCCATCAGCACCGCGCGGTCGGCGTAGGCGTCGGCCTCCTCCAGGTAGTGGGTGGCGAACAGGATCGTCTTGCCGCGCGCGGCCAGCTCGCGCATCGTCGTCCAGAAGGCGCGGCGGCCCTCGACGTCCATCGCGACCGTCGGCTCGTCGAGGACGAGGAGCTTGGCGTCGCTGACCAGCGCCACGGCGAAGCGCACGCGCTGGGTCTGCCCACCAGAGAGCTTCTGCGTGCGCTGGGCGGCGATCTCAGCCAGGCCGGTCAGCTCGAGCGCCTCCGCGACGTCCAGCGGCGCGGGGTACAGCGAGGCGACCATCGCGACCAGCTCGCCCACCGAGAGGTCGCGGATCAGCGCGCCGGTCTGCAACATCGCGCCGACGGACCCCGCGTCGACGGCGGCGGCGGGGGAGCCCCCGAACACTGAGACCGTGCCGCCGTCGGGCTCGGCGAGGCCGAGGACCATGTCGATCGTGGTGGACTTGCCCGCGCCGTTGGGCCCCAGCAGCGCAACCGTCTCGCCGACGTCGATCGCGACGTCGATGCCGCGCACGGCCTCCACCGGGCCGTAGCTCTTGCGCAGCCCGGAGACCTCGATCGCGCTACCCCGCGCGTCCGCGCTCACCGAGGTGCCCCGCCTGCCCGTATGTCAGCGGTCGCTCGCACATGAGGATCGTACGCGCGCGCTCCCGCTCATTTCCCGCGCCGGATGCGAGCCGCCTTCATCCGCTCGGTCTTACCCAGCTCGACCTTGCGCATCCGCACCGTCAGCGGTGTGACCTCGACGCACTCGTCCTCGCGCACGAACTCCATCGCCTGGTCGAGCGTGAGCTGGCGGTGGGGGATCAGGCGCTCCAGCACATCGGAGGTCGAGGAGCGCATGTTCGTCAGGTGCTTCTCCTTGACGGGGTTGACGTCGATGTCCTCCGAGCGGGCGTTCTCGCCGACGATCATCCCCTCGTAGACCTCCTCGCCGGGGCCGACGAACAGCGTGCCGCGCTCCTGCAGGTTCATCAGCGCGTACTGCACGGTGGGCCCGCGGCGGTCTGCGATCAGCGCCCCGGTGGTGCGCGTGCGCATCTCCCCCGCCCATCGCTCCCAGCGGTCGAAGACGTGGTGCATCATGCCGGTGCCGCGCGTCTCGGTGATGAACTCCGTGCGGAAGCCGATCAGGCCGCGGGCGGGCACGAGGTAGTCCATCCGCACCCAGCCGGTGCCGTGGTTGGTCATGTGCTCCATGCGGCCCTTGCGCAGCGCAAGCATCTGGGTGACCACGCCGACGAAGTCTTCGGGCACGTCGATCGAGAGGCGCTCCACCGGCTCGTGGCGCTTGCCGTCGATCTCGCGCTCGAGCACGCGGGGCTGCCCGACGGTCAGCTCGAAGCCCTCGCGGCGCATGATCTCCACGAGCACCGCGAGCTGCAGCTCGCCGCGGCCCTGCACCTCCCACGACTCCGAGCCGACCCCCCCGGTGTGGTTGACACGCAAGGCGACGTTGCCGATCAGCTCCGCATCGAGACGGTCGCGCAGCTGGCGGGCGGTGAGCTTCGAGCCCTCGCGACCGGCCATCGGCGAGGTGTTGATGCCGAGCGTGATCGACAGCGAAGGCTCATCGACGGTGATCACCGGCAGCGGACGGGGGTCGTCGGGGTCGGCGAGCGTCTCCCCGATCGTGACCTCCGCGATGCCCGCGACCGCGATGATCTCCCCCGGCCCCGCCTCGGCGGCGTCCACGCGCTCGAGCGCCTCGGTGACGTACAGCTCGGAGACCTGCGCGCGCTCGACGGAGCCGTCCGCGCGGCACCAAGCGAGCGGCTGGCCGCGGCGGATGCGCCCATGGCGCACGCGGCAGATCGCCAGGCGCCCGACGTAGGGGGAGGCGTCCAAATTGGTCACGAGCGCCTGCAGCGGGTGGGCGGGGTCGTGGGTGGGCGCGGGGATGTGCTCCAGCAGCAGGTCCAGCAGGGGACCGAGATCCCCGTCCGGCACCGGATTGGCGGCGTCGTACTCCAGCGACGCGCGACCCGCCTTGGCGTTGCAGTAGACGATCGGGAAGTCGATCTGCGACTCGTCGGCGTCGAGGTCGAGGAACAGCTCGTAGACCTCGTCGATCACTTCCGCCACCCGCGCGTCGGGCCGATCGACCTTGTTCACGACGAGGATCACGGGCAGGCGCGCCTCCAGCGTCTTGCGCAGCACGAAGCGCGTCTGCGGCAGCGGCCCCTCGGAGGCGTCCACGAGCAGCAGCACCCCGTCGACCATCGTC
>JBOGYA010000119.1:0-8226 GCA_050696515.1 Solirubrobacteraceae bacterium | reverse complement strand
CACCTACGACGAGGCCAACGTGCGGCTCGTGCGCACCGCCCACTACTGGCAGGAGTGGCTCAAGCAGGGCGCCTTCCCCGACCACCCGTGGCGGACCTACCTGCAGCGCAGCGCGTTGACGCTGAAGGGGCTGAGCTACGCCCCGACCGGGGCGATGGTCGCGGCGGCCACCACCTCCCTGCCCGAGACCCTCGGCGGCGAACGCAACTGGGACTACCGCTACACCTGGATCCGCGACTCGACCTTCATGCTGTGGGCGCTGTACACGCTCGGCTTCGACTGGGAGGCCAACGACTTCTTCTACTTCGTCGCCGACCTCGCCGAAGCCGCCGAGGCCGAGGACGGCGAGCTGCAGATCATGTACGGGATCGGCGGCGAGAGCCGCCTCGACGAGCAGGAGCTCGACCACCTCTCCGGCTACGGCGGCGCGCAGCCGGTGCGCATCGGCAACGGCGCCTACCGCCAGCGC
This sequence comes from Solirubrobacteraceae bacterium, assembly GCA_050696515.1. Lineage (GTDB taxonomy): Bacteria > Actinomycetota > Thermoleophilia > Solirubrobacterales > Solirubrobacteraceae > Palsa-744. Next base: position 7,757 of record JBOGYA010000119.1, on the reverse strand, counting down.
CAGCACGACGTGTGGGGCGCGGTGCTCGACTCGATCTACCTGCACACCCGCTCGCGCGACCAGCTGCCCGACCGGCTGTGGCCGATCATCAAGCGCCAGGTCGCCGGGGCCCTGGAGCACTGGAGCGAGCCCGACAGCGGCATCTGGGAGGTGCGCGGCGAGCCCAAGCACTTCACCTCTTCCAAGCTCATGTGCTGGGTGGCCGCCGACCGCGGCGCCCGCCTGGCGCTGCTGCGCGAGGACCTCGAGTGCGCCGGGCGCTGGCAGGCCGCGGCCGAGGAGATCCACGCCGACATCTGCGCACACGGGACCGACGAGCGCGGCGTCTTCACCCAGCACTACGACACCGCCTCGCTCGACGCCTCGCTGCTGCTGATGCCGCTCGTGCGCTTCCTGCCACCCGACGACCCGCGGATCGTGGCCACCGTGCTGGCGATCGCCGACGAGCTCACCGAGGACGGGCTGGTGCTGCGCTACCGCGTGCAAGAGACCGACGACGGCCTCTCCGGCGAGGAGGGCTCGTTCACGATCTGCTCGTTCTGGCTGGTCTCCGCGCTGTGCGAAATCGGCGAGCTTCAGCGCGCCCGTGCGCTGTGCGAGAAGCTGATCTCGCACGCCTCCCCGCTGGGGCTCTACGCCGAGGAGATCGACCCGCGCACCGGCCGGCACCTCGGCAACTTCCCGCAGGCCTTCACCCACCTGGCGCTGATCAACGCCGTCACGCACGTGATCCGCGCCGAGTCCAGCGGGCAGGTCCCAGACCCGGCCGCCGCTACGTTCTTCCGATGAGCCGTGGCCGGCACACGCACCGCCGTCGCTGGGCACGGAGGCCCAGCGCCCACACGCCCGGGGAGCAACCGACCCACGTGGACGATCACACATGAAAAGCATTGGTGAGCGATGAGCACCGGTACGGTCCACATGCGCCTGGAGGTGATCAGCGGCAACGCCGCCGGCACGGCCATCCTCGTCGAGGACGAGCTCGTCATCGGGCGTCACGCTGAGGGAGCCGGCCGGCTCTCCGAGGACGAAGAGCTCTCCCGCCAGCACGCCCGCATCTCCCGCGAGGCCACCGGCGACTACGCGATCGAGGACCTCGGCTCCTCCAACGGCACGTTCGTCAACGGCCTGCGCATCCAGAGCCCCCGCTTGTTATCACTCGGCGACTCGATCGAGACCGGTGCCACGACGCTCGTGGTCAGGGAGATCGTTCAGCCTCGCGCGGGTGCGACGATGGTTTCCGCGGTCCCCGACCTCGTCACCCCCGATCGGGGTCCCGCCCCCACAGTGTTCGCCCGCAGTCCCGCCGCGTCCGACCCGCCGCCGGCCTCCGCGCCGGTGCCTGCGACCGCGCCCGTTCCCCCGCTGAAGCTCGCGCTCGAGGTCGACTACGAGGCCCGCCGAGCCAAGATCGCGCTCGGGGACGACGGGGACACGATCGATCTGGCCTTCGAGGACGGGCGCTGGCGGGCCCGCCCCGCAGGGTCCGACACCACCGGTTCCTAGCTCCAGCCGCGAGGCTAGCTGGGCCCGGTCACGGGCGCCGCAGGCCGGCCGCGCGTGGTCGGCTAACTCAGACCGGCCGCGGCGAGCAGCAGCCGCGCGTACTCCCCGGCGCTCTGCGGGCGCTCCGCCGGGTCCTTCGCAAGCGCCTTCAGGATCGTCGGTCCCAGGTCGGGCGGCATGTCCTCCAGCTCGGCGCAGGGGTCGGGCGGCTCGTCCTGGAGCTGTGCCCACAGCACCCTCATGCCCTTTTTGTCCGCGAACGGGGTTCTCCCGCTCAGGCACTGGAAGATCACGCACCCCAGCGAGTACACGTCAGTCGCCGCCGTCACCTCCTCGCCCCGGATCTGCTCGGGGGACATGTAGTCGAGCGAGCCGAGCGCCTGCCCGGGCCGGGTGAGCGCGGTGCCCTGGCTGTCCTTGGCCAGCCCGAAGTCGGTGATCAGCGCGGTCCCGTCGGAGTCGAGCAGAACGTTCGCGGGCTTGACGTCGCGGTGCACCATGCCGCCGGCGAACAGCGCGTCGAGGCCGTCCGCGACCTGAGCGCATATGTCGAGGGTCGTGGGCACGTCCAGGCGGCCCTCGCGAGTAAGCCGCTGCTCCAACGAGCCGCCCTCGACGAAGCGCTGCGCGAGATACGGCACGCCCTCATGCTCGCCGGTGTCGAGGACCGGCACCACGTGCGGGTTCACGACCTGCTGGGCGATCCGCGCCTCGCGCTCGAAGCGCTTGCGGAAGACGCTGTCCTCGGCGAGGTCGGCGCGCACCAGCTTCAGCGCCACCGGCTCGCCGCCGGGGCCCGTCGCCCGGTACACCCGGCCCATGCCGCCGATCCCCAGCACCGTCTCGATCCGGTAGCCCCCGACGGTTGCACCCATCAGCGGGTCGGACTCGTCGGGCTCACCCTGCTCGCCCTGCCTCGGTTCATCGTTCACTCCGCTCACCCCCACCGGTACCTCCTCGATGTGATTGCTCACGGCAGGGTTGCAGGTCTCGCCGAATCGCGCCATCCCAGAGCGGCGCTCTCACAGCCCCTCCGGCTTCGGGATTCGACCAGCGGGCCAGCCGGATCCTCAGGGCTGGGCGCTCTCCAAGCCGATCGGGGTCGATCCGCCGACCCCCGCGGTCGACCAGCCGAAACGGGTCAGCTCGCTCGCGGGGGCCAGCGCGCCCGGCCGCTCGCCGCGCCTGACGAACACGATCGGCGCCGGGGCCGCGCGGGCAATCGCCCGGCGGGTCTCCCCCAGCCCCTCCTTGCGCCAGCGCTCGGAGAGCCCGACCATCACCAACCCGGCGCCCGCGACCGCCGCAAGGATCCCCTCGCGGCCGGGCTCGGCCAGCACCGGCTCGGGCGTCACCCCGGCAAACTGCTGCACGACCAGTGAGGCGCTGGCCAGCAGCCCGCTGGCGTCGCGACCGTCCTCCCGCTTTCCGGAGGAGCCCAGCAGCCGCAGCGGAGCCCCAGTGGCGGCCGCGATCCAGGTCGCGAGCTCGAGCGCCGCCCAATCGTGGTCGGCTCCCCCGAAGGGCACCACCACCGAGCGCTCCGGGCCGGGGCTGACCGCCACGCCCTCGCGGGCGACCAGGACAGCCACGTCACACCGGGCGTCGCCCAGTACCGTGCCGACCTCCTCGCGGGGCACGCCGTCGCCGAGCAGCGGCCGGCGGCCGTCGAGCAGCACCAGGTCGACCTCCTCGCTGCGGCACAGCCGCGTCAGATCACGGCCGGGGTCGGCCGAGGTCAGCGCCACGGCGCGGGCGTCCACACCCGCTTCTGCCAGCTCCTCGCGCCTGCGCTGCAGCTGATCGGAGGTCTCGCTCACCAGCCGCGCCTCGGTCTGCAAGCCGCCGCGCACCGTCGCGCCGCGCGGCGGCCTGACGAGGCCGGCGAGGATCAGCTCGCGGCGGGGCTCGGAGCGGGCCAGCGGCTCCGCCAGAGCCAACAGCTGCTCGAGCGCGGCCGCGCTCTGGGGCGCCACCAGGATCGAGTGCTCGAGCGCGGCTGCGGCGGGCGCGACGAGCGGCCTCGCGATCGCCGCGAGCTCCTCCTCAGGCTCCTCCCCGAAAACGTTCTTCGGGTCGAGCAGCCGGATCAGCGGCCCCGCCATGAACGTCGTCACGAGCGCCATGATCACGAGCGCCGCGAACAGCGCCTGCGAGATCACGCCGGTGCTGAGCGCCAGGTTGAGCACGATCAGCTCGGTCAGCCCGCGCGTGTTCATCAGCGCCCCCAGCACCGCCGACTCGCGCCACGGCAGGCGGATGACGCGCGCGGCGATCAGCGTCCCCCCGTACTTGCCGACGATCGCGAGCGCGCACAGCCCGAGCGTGATCGCGACCAGCTCTCCAGTGCCGAGCAGGGCGACGTTGGTGCGCAAGCCCGTGTACGCGAAGAACAGCGGCAGCAGCAGCGTCAGCACGAAATCCTCCACGCGCCGTGTGACGTCGTCGCTGAGCCCCGCGTGGCGGGGCATGACGACCCCCATCACGAACGCTCCGAAGATCACCGCGATCCCGATCGTCTCGGTGGCGATCGCCGACAGCAGCACGCCCGCGAAGATCACCGTGATCCAGCTGCCGGGCACGCGCCCGGCCTCGTCGTACGCGACCGCGGCGCGCGCCAGCACCGGCCGCACCAGCAGGGCCATCCCCAGGCAGAACACGGCGGCCCAGCCGATCGTTTCGAGCACCGCGAGGCCGCTGCCGGCGCTCGCCACCGCCGTCGCGAGCGCGATCAGGAACCACGCCGACACGTCGTCGACGGCCGCCGCCGACAGCGCCAGCGCGCCCAGCGGCCGCTTGAGCATCCGCCGCTCGGAGATGATCCGGGCGAGCACAGGAAACGCCGTGACCGACATCGACACGCCGACGAACAGGGCGAACGCAGCGAAGCGGGTGTCGGGCGCCAGCAGCGGATACAGCGGCAGGGCGACCATCATGCCCATCATCAGCGGCACCAGCAGCGCGGTATTCGAGACGGCGAATGTCTCCCGCGCGCGGCCGCGCAACTGCCCGAGATCGACCTCCAATCCGATCAAGAACATGAAGAAGACCAACCCGAGGTTCGCGGCCACGCCGATGTACGGGACGATGTCCGACGCAAACACTTTCGCCTGCAGGTCTGGGGCGATCGCCCCGAACGCGCTCGGCCCGAGCAGCAGTCCCGCGAGCACCTCGCCCATCACTCGCGGCTGGCCGATTTTCGGCATCAAGCTCCCGCACATGCGGGCGAACAGCATCACGACCACCACCGCCACGAAGAACGCCACGACGGTCGCTTCGGGCGTGCGCGGCTTGGCGAGCCGCTTCGGAGCCCCCGGCGGGGGCGGGCCGTGCTTCAGCTCCGCGCTCACCGGCAGCCCTCCCAGCGAGCCCGCGAGCACGCCAGCCGCGACGTGGGCGGCGATCTTGGCGTCCCGGCCCCCCGCGCAGTGCGCCGTGCCGCTCAGGTGCCCGTTCAGGAGCTTCAACGCGCCGCTGACGGTGGACTTGGCGTTGGAGAGCGTGACGTAGCGGCCCGACTGCGCGAGTTCGATCTTCGGCCCAAGGCAGGCTGACCCGGCAGACACGTCGTAGCCCCCCGCGATCTGCGGCTGGGCGTGCTTGGTGGCGCCGGTGACGAATACGAACACGACCACGGCGGCGGTCACGAGCCCGAGCGCCGCGTAGTGGACCGCCAGGCGGCGGGCGCTGACGGAGCCAGGCCTCTCGATATCCACTGCTTCGCTCCCCCTGTCGCTCATGCTGGGCGGCACGAGTCTAACCACGGGCGGCAGCCGGCGAAGCGCGGCCCCGTCGGGTCGCTGGCATATGATGAATGCTTCGGCAAGCGATGCGAGGTGGTCTGATGCGAGCAACACACAGGGGCCCCCGGCGGCTCGTCGCGGCCGCGACGAGCACCCTGCTGGCGATGGGTGCCACGGCGGCGATGGCGGCGAGCGCGGCGGCGCCGGGACCGCCGGTCAACGACAACTACCTCGCCGCGCTGAACTTCAACAAGCCCGGCGAAGCGCTCAACCGCAAGGACACCCTGAGCGACACACAGGATACGGCGGCGGCGACCGTCCAGCCGGACATCTTCAACCCGCCCTCGCACGGCGGCCCGCCCGAGCTGACCGGCTGCAACGGCACCACCGAGGGCAAGACGATCTGGTACGACTTCTATCCGGACGCCAACGGGGTGGTGCGGATTCGCACCTCGGCCGAATTCGGGACGGTGATGGCGGTGATGCCGTACGACCCCAAGTCACTGCTGCCCGAAAACAACCAGCGCCACTGCGCGGTCAACCAGCCGACGGCGGCCGGCGAACTCTTCTACAACGTGCAGGCCGGGCGCTCCTACACGGTCCAGATCGGCGGGGTCGGCGAAGCGGGTGGGAACGTCCAGGTGCTGTTCGACTACCTCGTGCAGCTCAAGCGCCTGCAGGCCGAAGCGACGCTCACCGCGCAGCCGCTCGCCGGCGGAGTGAAGGTGCTGAACCTCGCCGTCAGCGCCCCCGGGAAGGCCCGCGTCGAGGTACGGTGCACGCATGGATGCCGTCCGCAGGCCAAGACGGCCCGGTCTGTCGGCTTCCCCGGGCTGCGCGGAGCGGTGCTGCCGAACGGCGCCGCCCTGAAGATCTACGTGACGGCCAAGAACAAGATCGGCGCCTACATCGAATACCGGATCGGCCACGAAAGCTTCACCAAGACCCAGCGATGCCTCGCGCCGGGCTCCAAGCGGCCCGTGCGCTGCGAATGACCGCCACCTCGCGCGGGCGCGTGGCGATCGCGGCGCTGGTCGCCGCGCTGGCGTTCGGGGCGGCCTTCGCCGTGCACAAGGCGACCGCCGGTGCGGCGCATTCCCCGCCGCTGCCGACGCCGATCGTGCTGCCCTCGACCCCGGTGCACGCCTCCGGTCTCGCGCTGCCGGCGGCGGCGCTGCCGGCGCTGCGCCGTCCACCACGTCCTGCGCCCACTCAGAGCACCGCCCCCAGCCCCACGCCGGCGGCTCCGGCGCCGGCTCCCGCCGCTCCCTCAACCCCGGCCGCTCCGCCGAGCAGCGGCGGCAAAGGCAGCGGCCCGGTGCTCGTAGGCTAGTGGGCCTCCCAAAGCGTTCACCCGAACCACGCCGCGAGCCGGCCTCAACGCTGGAGCCACGAGCCGGCGCCATGCGGGAGATCCGATGACGTTGCAACTCGAATGCAGGGAGACCCGCCAGTGTCGAAGGGCGCGCAGGTGATCTGATGGACTCGCTGCACAGCGCCCCGGCTGTCGCCGGCTACCGCATCGACGGCACGCTCGGCGAGGGGGGCATGGGCACCGTCTACCGCGCCACGCAGCTGTCGCTGGAGCGCGTGGTGGCGCTGAAGGTGCTGACCGTGGAGCTCAGCTCCGACCCCGCCTTCCGCGAGCGCTTCCGCCGCGAGGGCCTGCTGCAGGCGGCGCTCGACCACCCCCACATCGTCACGGTCTACGAGGCCGGCGAGACCGACAACCGGCTGTTCCTCGCGATGCGCATGGTCGAGGGCCCCACGCTCAAGGAGCTGATCCTGCGCCGCCAGCTCGATGACCGGCGGGCGCTGCGACTGCTCACACAGGTGGCCGAGGCGCTCGACGCCGCGCACGCGAAAGGGCTCATCCATCGCGACGTCAAGCCCCAGAACGTGCTCGTCGGCGCCGGCGACCACGCCTACCTGGCCGACTTCGGGCTGACCAAGGGGCACGACGACGCAGCGATGACCGAAACGGGACAGTTCGTGGGCACGATCGACTACATCTCCCCCGAGCAGGCCCGCGGGGAGCGTGCGAGCGCCGGCAGCGACGTGTACGCCCTCACGGCTGTGCTCCACGAGTGCCTCACCGGCGAGGTTCCGTTTGTGCGGGCCACCGAAGAGCGCGCCCTGCTCGCGCACCTCACCGAGCCGCCTCCGCGTCCCTCCCAGGTGCGCCCGGACCTCCCCGCCGCGATGGACGAGGTCATCGCGCGGGGGATGGCGAAGGACCCCTCCGAGCGGCCGGCGTCGGCCGGCGAGCTGATGTTGAAGGCGCGGCGGGCGCTCGGCGCCGCGCCAGAGTCCTCCGCGCCGCTCGCCTCCACGGACACGACACGCCTGAGCTCCGCCGCCGGGTCCGATCCGCAGGCGACGCGCACCGGCACGCAGGGCGATCCCGGCGCGACCCGTCTCGCCGCAGCGGCCGCTGGGGCGGGCGCAGCCGCGGGTCCGATCGCGGCCGACACCCGCGCCTCCGCCGGCACCCGGCCCGCGGGGGAC
>JBOGYA010000118.1:0-8327 GCA_050696515.1 Solirubrobacteraceae bacterium | reverse complement strand
GCGTGCAGGTGGCAGCCTATTACCCGGCCATCGATCTCACGGCGCTGTTCGGCTACGTCGGCAATCCGCTCGGCTCGCTGATCAAGCTTTCGAACCGGGTCTGGTCGCTCGGCGCCGCGGTGACCGATCCCTTGTTCGAGGGTGGCGCGCGCAGCGCCGCGGTCGCCGCCGCCCGCGCCGCCTACGACCAGGCGGTGGCCACCTACCGCCAGAGCGTGCTCACCGCCTTCGGCCAAGTGGAGGACAACCTCGCCGCCCAGCGGGTGCTGGGGACCGAGGAGAGCGAGCAGGCCAGCGCCTCGGGGGCCGCGGACGAGAACTAGCGGATTTCGCTCAACGAATACCGCGCCGGCGAGGTCGACTACACCACCGTGGTCACCGCCTAAGCGACAGCGCTTTCCGACCGGGTCAACCTGCTGCAGACCCAGGCGGCGCGGCTGACCACCGCGGTCGACCTGATCGGGGCGCTGGGCGGCGGCTGGACCGCGGCGCGGCTGCGGCGCGCGCTGCTCGGGCCCCCGCTGCACTCCGCCGCCGTGCTCGAGGAGCGGATGCGCAAGCTCGTCGCGCTGCCGGTGCTCTCCTCCGACGCGCTCTCCTCAGTCGCCTACGGGCCCGAAGCGATGCTCATCGTGCTCGCGCTCGGCGGCGCCGCCGCGTTCGGTCACACGCTTGCGATCTCCGCCGCGATCGCCGTGCTGATGGTCGTCGTCGGGCTCTCCTACCGCCAGACGATCCGCGCGTACCCCCGCGGCGGGGGCTCCTACATCGTCGCCTCCGACAACCTCGGCCTGCTCCCCGGCCTCACCGCCGCCGCCGGGCTGATGCTCGACTACATCCTCACCGTCGCCGTCTCCGTCGCCTCCGGGGTCGCCGCCGTGACCTCCGCGATCCCCTCGCTCGCGCCCGACGCCGTGCCGCTCGGGCTCGTGGTGATCGCCGTGCTCGTCGCCGGCAACCTCCGCGGCGTGCGCCAGGCCGGCCTGCTGTTCGCCGCGCCCACCTACATGTTCATCCTTGCCATCCTGCTGCTGGTCGCCGTCGGGCTGGCCGACGCCGCCGGGCACGGCTTCCACGCCACGCCCCGCCCGCCAGTGCACGCCGCCGAGGGCGTGGGGCTGCTGCTGATCCTGCGCGCCTTCGGCTCCGGCGCCACCGCGATGACCGGGATCGAGGCGATCTCCGACGGGATCCCCGCCTTCAAGCCGGTCGAGTGGCGCAACGCGCGCACCACCCTCACCTGGATGGTGAGCCTGCTCGTCGTGATGTTCGTGGGCACGATCGCTCTGATCGAGCTCGACGGGATCGTGCCGCAGTCCTCGCAGACGGTGCTCTCCCAGCTCGCCCACCGCGGGCTTGGCTCCGGCGTCCTCTACGGCTACGTGCAGGGCGCCACCGCGCTCGTGCTGCTGCTCGCCGCCAACACCGCCTTCAGCGACTTCCCCCGCCTGCTGTTCTTCCTCGCGCGCGACTACTCCGCGCCGCGGCTCTTCCTGCGCATGGGCGACCGCCTCGCGTTCTCCAACGGGATCGTCGTGCTCGGCGCCGCCGCCGCCGCGATCCTGGCCGCGTTCGACGGCTCGGTCACCTCCCTGATCCCGCTGTTCGCCGTCGGCGTGTTCCTCGCGTTCACGCTGTCGCAGACCGGCATGGTTGTGCGTTGGCTGCGCACCCGCGCGGAGGGCTGGCGGGGGTCGATCTGCTTCAACGCGCTCGGCGCCCTCCTCTCGGCGATCGTGCTGCTGATCACCTCCTTCACCAAGTTCGCCGAGGGCGCCTGGCTCGTCGTGATCCTGATCCCCGCGCTCGTGGTCCTGTTCCTGCGCATCCGCGCGCACTACCTCGCCGTCGGCCGCGCCGTCGCGCTGCAACCGGTCGCCGCGCGGGCGCGCGCGAGGATCATCACGCCCCCGCCCGGGCCGAAGCTGAGCGATCGCGTCCGCGGCGAGTCGCTCAGCGGGCGGCGCGAGCACGAGGAGGCGCCCGACCAGGTGCTCAACCTCACCGTCGTGCCGGTCATCGCGATGGACCTCGCCTCGCTGCGCGCGCTCGCCTACGCCACCTCGCTCGGCCAGCCGGTGCTTGCCCTGCACATCTCCGCCGACGAGGAGGAGGCCCGGCGCTTCCGCTCCTACTGGCAGGTGTGGGGCGACCACGTCCCCCTGGAGATCGTGCTCTCCCCCTACCGCGCGCTGGTCGCGCCGCTCGCGCGCTACCTGTGGCTGCTGCACGACCAGGCCCCCGACTTCACCGTCACCGTCGTGCTCCCCGAGCTGGTCGTCCGCCGCGGCTGGCACCGGCTGCTGCACAACGGTGTCGCCCCCCGCCTGCGCCGCGCTCTGCGCCAGCTGCCGGGGATCGTCGTGACGACCGTTCCGTTCCATCTGCCGGGGTGACCGTGGCCGCTCGCTCGCACCCCGCGGCCGCTGAGATAGCGTCGGCTGCGTGACGCAAGAGGCCGGGGGCCGCAGATGAGCAGCGCGCTCGAAGTGCTCTGGCACGCCCTGCGCGACTCGCTGTTGATGGTGTGGGCGGTCTGGTGGGCGCTCGTGCTCGGCTTCGCAATCTCCGCGGTCGTGCAGGCGTGGGTGCCGCGCGAGCGTGTCGAGCGCTCGCTCGCGGGCTCCGGGGCGCGGCCCGTGGCGCTCGCCACCGGCCTGGGTGCGGCCTCCTCCTCGTGCTCCTACGCCGCCATCGCGATCGCGCGCTCGCTGTTCGAGAAGGGCGCCTCCTCGGCGACCGCGCTCGCCTTCCAGTTCGCCTCCACCAACCTCGTGTGGGAGCTCGGGCTGGTTCTGTGGGTGTTGATCGGCTGGCAGTTCACGCTCGCCGAGTACCTCGGCGGGATCGTGATGATCGCGCTAATGGCGCTGCTGCTGCGCCTGTTCGTGCCCGCGCGCCTGGAAGCCCGCGCGCGCGAGCACGCGCGCAGCGCGGGCGCGGTGGGTCACCACCATCACCACGATCACGCGTCGGGTGGCTCCGAACGCAACTGGAGCGAGCGCCTGAGCTCCCGTGCTGCCTGGTCGGAGGTGGCGCTCAACTTCTCCGGGGACTGGCGGGTGCTCTACCGCGAGATCGCCGTCGGCTTTCTGCTCGCGGGCTTCGTCGCGCAGCTCGGCAACAGCTTCTTCGAGGGCCTCTTCGTCGTCCACGCCCCCGCGCCGCTGCCCGCGATCGAGAGCGCGCTCGTGGGGCCGCTGATCGCGGTGCTCTCGTTCGTGTGCTCGATCGGCAACGTGCCGCTCGCGGCGGTGCTGTGGTCCGGCGGGATCGGCTTCGCCGGCGTGATCGCGTTCCTCTTCGCGGACCTGCTCGTGCTGCCGATCATCGCGGCCTACCGCAAGTTCTACGGCTCCGCCTACACGCTGCGCACCGTCGCGCTGATGTACTGCACGATGGTCCTCGCTGCGCTCGCCGTGGCCGCGCTGTTCAGCGCGCTCGGCCTGGTGCCCACCGGCCCGCGACCGAGCCGCGCGCACGTCTTCGGGACGGTCGCGCTCGACTACAAGCTCGTGCTGAACCTGCTCGCGCTCGTCCTCTTCATGGCCCTGGAGTGGCTGAGCCGATCCGCGGGAGTGGCGGCCGGCGGGACGCCGGAACCGAAACGAGTAGCCTCCGCCGCGACTGCGCCGCCGGCCGCGATGAACGATGAGTAGAGCCTCGATCCCATGAATAGAGCCTCGACCCCCCTGGAGGGTCGCCGTGTCCTCGTCACCGGCGCCGCGCGCGTGATCGGCGCCGGGACCGCGCGCCGCCTGCACGAGCGTGGCGCGCGCGTGGCGCTCGCGGGCCTGGAGCCCGAGCTGCTCGCGCAGGTGGCCGCCGAGTGCGGGGACGCGCCGTGGTTTGCGTGCGACGTCACCGACCGCGCCCAGGTCGAGCGTGCGGTGGCCGGCGCCGTCGAGCGCCTCGGCGGGCTGGATGTCGCGATCGCCAACGCGGGGGTCGCCGCGCAGCTGCCGCTGCTCGGGGGCGACCCCGCGATCTTCGAGCGCACCGTCGCGGTCAACCTGCTCGGCGTCTACTACACGCTGCGCGCCGCCGGGCCGCACATCGCGCACCCCCGCGGGTACGCGCTGGCGATCGCCTCGCTGGCGGCGGCCCTGCACGCCCCGATGATGGGCGCCTACAGCGCCTCGAAGGCGGGGGTCGAGGCGCTCGGCAACACGCTGCGCACCGAGCTGCACGGTTCGGGCGCGCGCGCGGGGGTCGCCTACTTCGGCTTCATCGACACCGACATGGTCAGCCGCGGCCTGCAGGCGCGGGCCGCCCAGCAGGTCTCGGGCAGGCGCGGGGCGGTTGTCAAGCCCGTGCCGCTGGCACTGGCGATCGACGCGATCGAGCGCGGCGTGCAGCGGCGCTCCCGGCGCGTGACCGCCCCGGGCTGGGTGGGGGCGGTGCTGCCGCTGCGGATGCTGCTGCAGCCGATCGTCGACCTCGGCGTGCGCAGGGGCCTGGACGATGTGCTTGCCATGGCCCGCGAGGAGCACGCGCCGTTGACGACCCCGCAGCCCGATTCCCCCTGAGCGAATAAAAGATGCGTAAGGAGTGCGCAACCTGGGTATAGACACTGTGTTCTCAGGTATGTGCAAGGACGACCCTGGGCTATGAGGGAGGTTGAGACGATGAGGTTCCCCGCTATCGCAAGGATCCGCTCTGCGCGGATCTGGCTCGTCGCGCTGCTCGCCGGCGCTGGTCTCGCGGCTGCTTCGCCCTCTGCGCAGGCGGCGGAAGCGCTCGGAGTCGAAAGCTTCTTCGCCGGTAACTGCAACGCCACATCCGAAGCCGAAACCACAGGCTGCAAAAAAGCCGCGAGCCCCGCCGAAGAAAAAGAAAAGGCGGAAAAAGAAGGCTACACGCAGGCCGCGGGGCACCCCGCGTTTGGGGTCACTGACTTCAAGATCGACACCGTGGGCACGTTCCCCAACGAGGCGCCGTTGGGCGTCGTCACGCACGTCCGCACCGACGTCGGCACTGGTGTGAGCACGAACCCGCAGGCCGTGTCGATGTGCTCGAAAAAAGAATTCGACGCCACCGAAGTGGCGCCCGGCTTCTTCACGGCACCCGAATGCAAAGCGGGAACCGGCGAAGGAGGGACCGAAATCGGGGTCAACAAGGTCGTCGTCTACCTCGGCCCCGAAGGCGGAGATCTGCCACTCGAAGGCACGGTCTACAACATCGAACCGCCAACCGGCTTTGCTTCGGACTTTGGCGTCGCGCTGCCCCTCCCCAAACCACTTACTGAACTCCTCTTCAAAAAACCAACTCCGCAGCTCTATGCGCACACGGAAATCGACGGCGACGTGGAATGGGCCGGCGACTACCACGACTACTACGAGATCAATGTGAACCCGACCCTGCCGCTGATCTCCTCGCGGCTGATCTTGAAAGGCAGCATCGGCAACACCAAAAACGGTGGGTTCATTACGAACCCGAGCAGCTGCGTCGGTCCGGGGCCCGCCACCACGAACACGGTGACGCTGACCTCCAAGGAAGGCCAGAAAGCCGCCAAGACATACACCACGCCGCTCGGCACCGAAGGCTGCTTGGGCGAAGGCCTCTTCACGGCCCCGCCCTTCGCACCGAAGCTCTCGCTGGAACCGGAAACCACCCGGTCCGACCAGCCCGACGGCGTCACGACGGACCTGAAGCTGCCCCACGATCCCAGTCCCGAAGGCATCGACTCCTCGCAGCTGCGCAACGCCACCGTCACGCTGCCGGAAGGCATGACGCTCAACCCGTCGGCCGCGCACGGCCTCGAAGCGTGCACGCCCGCGCAGATCGGCATTGGTACGAGGAACGAAGTCAAGTGTCCCCTCGGCGCGAAGCTCGGCACGGTCACGCTGGTCGTCCCCGACCTTCCCGCGACCGAACCTCTGCGGGGCAGCCTCTACCTCGGCGGACCCGAATCCGGTCCGATCACGGGGCCGCCGTACACCATGTACATCGACGCCGAGTCTGCGCGCTACGGCATCTCGGTGCGCCTGAAAGGCACGGTCGTGCCCAACGAAGCGACCGGGCGGGTGACCGTGAGCTTCACCGACAACCCGCAGCAGCCTTTCAGCGACGCGATCCTGCACCTCGACGGCGGGCCGCTCGCGCCGCTGGCCAACCCGCTTGCGTGCGGTCCGGCGAGCACGGAAGCCACCCTCACGCCGTACACCGGCACGGCTGCGCAGTCGCCGCTCGTCACCCCGTTCGTCGTTGACAGCAACGGCTCCGGCGGGCCCTGCTCCACGCCGCTGCCTTTCACGCTCGCGCAGAGCACCGCCAACGAGCCCGCGACGGCGGGGGCCTCGACCTCCTTCGCGTTCACGCTCACGCGGCCCGCGGGCCAGCAGTACCTCGCGCAGGTCAAGACGGTGCTGCCGGCCGGCCTCGTCGGGCGGATCCCCGCGGCGAGCCTCTGCGGCGAAGCGCAGATCGCCGAAGCGCAGGCCGGCACGGGCGGCTGCCCCGCCTCCAGCCGGATCGGGTCGGCGACGGTGCTCGCGGGCGCCGGTCCCGCGCCCTACCAGTTCAACGGCTCGTTCTACCTCACCGGCCCCTACGGTGGCGCGCCGTACGGCCTGGTGTTCGTGGTGCCCGCCGCCGCCGGGCCGTTCAGCCTTGGCAACGTGGTCACGCGCGCGACGCTCAACGTCGAACCGTACACCGCGCGGGTGGTCGTGGCGGGGAGCGTGCCCACGATCTTCAAGGGCATCCCGCTGCGCATGCAGAGCCTCACCATCGAAGCCAACCGCCAGAACTTCATGCTCAACCCGACGACCTGCGCGACGCTGCAGACAGAATCGACGCTCACCGGGCTGACCACGCTCGGGTCGAACACGTTCACGACACAGAGCGTCGCCACCCCGCTGACCACCGAAGAATGCACCAAGCTTCAGTTCAAACCGAGCCTGACCGCCTTCACCGGCGCGAAGACCTCGAAAGCCAACGGGGCGAGCCTCGAAGTCAAGATCACGCAAGGGTCGGGCCAGGCCAACATCCAGAAGGTCATCACCACGCTGCCCAAGCAGCTGGTCTCACGCCTGACCACGCTCCAGAAAGCCTGCCCCGCGGCGACCTTCGAAGTGAACCCGCCTGGCGGCTGCTCAAAAGAAGCACAGGTCGGCACCGCCACGGCGACCACGCCGGTGCTGCCCGGCACGCTCACCGGGGTCGACTACTTCGTCTCCCACGGCGGCGAAGCGTTCCCCGACCTCGACGTGATCCTCCGCGGCGACGGCGTCACGGTGATCCTCGTCGGCCACACCCACATCACGAACGGGATCACCACCACGACGTTCGAATCGCTCCCCGACGTGCCGGTCTCGAGCTTCGCGCTGACCCTGCCGACAGCCTCGAACTCGGCGCTGACCGCGAACGGCAACGTGTGCACCGCGAACCTCACGATGCCCACCACGATCGTCGCGCAGAACGGGGCGACGGTCACCCAGAAGACGAAGATCTCTCCCACCAAGTGCCCGGTGGAGATCGTCAAGCACCGGACCTCCGGCGCCACCGCGATCCTCACCGTGCAGACCCCCGCCGCCGGGCGCATCAGCGGCAGCGGGACCGACCTGAAGCTCGTCAGGCGCCAGGTCGGCAAGGCCACTAGGACGACGATCAAGGTGCCGCTCACCCGCACCGGCCGGGAAGTGCTGCGCAAATTCCGCCGGCTGCGGATCAAGGTGCGCGTCGGATTCAAACCAAAGAAAGGCAGCACCTCCAAGGCGTCTGCCACCGTGACCTTCCGAGCCTGAGGCTCCTGGCGGGGAGCCGGAGACCCGCAGTCCGGCGGGTCTCCACAGAGAATGCCGTCCGCGTGGGCTAGCGGGCGGCGTTCTCCTGTAGTGCGCGCGTCGCCAAATAGCTGAAACTCTGAGTAGAGAGCGCGCGGGCGGGGTATAGAAACGGTGAGCCGGGTCGGCAGCGTGGCCCCGGCGGGTGAGCGGGGGCGACCCTGACACGGAGAGGTCGAGAGACAGGAGGTCAGTCGTGAAGGTTCGACCGGCACACTGGCGCGCCGCGCTGCTGGCTTGCACCGCCCTCGGCGCGACGGCGCCCACGGCGCGGGCCGCGTTCGGCGTCGAAGCAGGAAACTTCGAAGCGGGCACCTGCACGGTCGCGTCGTGCACGTACGCGAGCGTCGAAGCGCACCACGGCGAAGCCTACACACAGGCCGCCGGGCACCCCCCGTTCGGCATCACGGGCTTTGAACTCAACTCCAGGGCGGCCGGTTTGGGCAAAGAACCGATCGGCAACGTCAAGCGGGTGCGTGTCGATATCCCGCCAGGTCTGGCAGCCGATCCCGAGGCATTGCCGATGTGCCCGGTAAAGGT
>JBOGYA010000117.1:0-8439 GCA_050696515.1 Solirubrobacteraceae bacterium | reverse complement strand
GCGAGGCTGCGCGTGGGGACGCGCACCCCCGCGACATGGTGGGCAGGCGCGGTGGTGGTGGGGGCGCTCTCGGTGGTTGCCATCAGCGGGCCATCATCCGCGCGACGTTGCGCATGTGGTCGGTGGAGGTCGCCTCGGCGTCGCGGATCGTGGTGCCGGTGTAGGACATGAACACGTCGTCGAGCGAGGGGCGCGAGACGGACACCGAGCGGATCGGCTGACCGAGCTCGGCGAACAGCCGGGGCACGAACTGCTCCCCGTCGGGGACGCCGAAGGTGACGGCGCCCTCGGCGACGGTGGCCTCGATGTCGAAGCGCTCGCGCAGGGCGGCGATCGCGGCGGAGTCGTCGGGCGTGGAGATCTGCACGCGGTCGGTGCCGACGCTCGCCTTCAGCGCCTCGGGCGTGTCGAGCACGATGATGCGCCCCTGGTCCATGATTGCGATGCGGTCGCAGTACTCGGCCTCGTCCATGTAGTGGGTGGTGAGGAAGATCGTGATGTCCTCACGCTGCTTGAGCTCGGCGATGTAGCTCCAGATCGAGCTGCGCGTCTGCGGGTCGAGGCCGACGGTGGGCTCGTCGAGGAACAGCACACGAGGCGAGTGCAGCAGGCCCCGCGCGATCTCAAGGCGCCGCTTCATGCCCCCGGAGAAGGTGCCGACTAGGCTTTTGCGCCGCTCCCACAGGCCGACCATCTCCATCACCTGCTGCATCCGCGGCGCGACGCTCTCACGAGGGACACCGTAGAGCTCGGCGTGCAGGCGCAGGTTCTGCTCGGCGGTCAGGTAGCCGTCGAGGGTGGTGTCCTGGAAGACGAGCCCGATGTTGCGCCGCACGGCGTCGCGTTCGGAGACGATGTCGTGTCCCGCCACCAGCGCCGAGCCGCCGGTCGGCCGCACGAGCGTGCAGAGCATGTTGATCGTGGTCGACTTGCCCGCGCCGTTGGGTCCGAGGAACCCGAAGACCTCCGAGCGGGCGACCTCGAAGTCGATCTCGCGCACGGCCTCGATCTCGCCGTAGCGCTTGGCGAGCCCTTTGACGGAGACGGCGGGAGTCCGCGCGGCGGCGTCGAGGCTGCCGTTCGGGGAGGAGGTGTCAGTAGTGAGGGAGGTCATGCCACGGCATCTCCGGCCCCTGGGTGGAGGCCAGAGAACACCGTAGCGCGGCTAGGGCCTATCCCTCTAGGCTCGCACATCTGGATACGGCCGATTGCCTTCGTGAGGCTTGTCCTCGGGCTCGACGTGGGCCCACCACGCCTTCGCCCTTGCGTCCTCGCCTCACTCGACACTCGACCGCCCCAGACGCACGCCCCTATCGGGAGAGGCCCTAAGCGACTTTCAGCGCTTCGGGTCTGCGTCAGGGCTTTCGGCGTCTGCGCCGTTGGCCAGGATGCGGTAGAGCTCGCGGCGCGCGGCGATCAGTACCTTGCGCGCCTCGGCGAGCTGGGCGTCGCTGCCGTGCATCACCTGCGTGAAGGCGACCGCGACCTCGCGCATGATCTTGCCGAGCTCGACCACCGGGGGGCTGAAGCCGCCGCTCATCTCCTCCCAGGGGGCGGGGCGGGCAGCGTCGCGCTCTTCGACGCGAGCGAGGCCTTCGACGGTGAGCCGGAAGACCTTGCGCCCGTCGAGCTCCTCGGAGCGGATCAGGCCCTCGTCTTCCAACTGCTGCAGGGCCGGGTAGACCGAGCCCGGGCTGGGACGCCAGGCGCCCTCGCTGCGCTCCTCCACCTCCTGCATGATCTGGTAGCCGTTGCGCGGCTCCTCGGCGAGCAGCAGCAGGGCGGCGGTGCGGATGTCCCCGCGCCGCGCCTTGCGGCCCCCGCGCCAGGGCGGCCCGCCCCCAGGCCCGAACCCGCCGAACCCGAACCCGAACCCGCCGCCGCGGGGTCCTCCTGAGCGGCGATGGCGGCAAGGCCCTTCGCGTGTCTCGTATTGATGATGGGTATACATGTCTAGCTCCTATCGTTGAACATCACGATAGTAGCACGATATATCGCGAACTGTCAGTGCCGGAAGTGCCGGATGCCGGTGGCCACCATCGCGGTGCCGGCCGCGTCGGCGGCTGCGATTACCTCCTCGTCGCGCACGGAGCCGGCGGGCTGGATGACCGCCGCGATGCCGGCGTCGATCGCCAGCTGGGGGCCGTCGGCGAACGGGAAGAAGGCGTCGGAGGCGAGCACCGCCCCGGCGAGTCGATCGGGTCCCCGCCCACCCTGCGCGGCGCCGGCCTTCTCGACCGCGATGCGCACGGCATCGACGCGGCTCATCTGCCCAGCGCCGATGCCGATGGTGGCGCGCCCTGAGGCGAGCACGATCGCGTTGGAGCGCACGTGGCGGCAGACGCGCCAGGCGAACAGCAAGTCCTCCCACTGCGCCTCGGTGGGGGCCGCGGCGGTGAGCACGCGCATCTGCTCGCGGCCCTCGCTCACGACGTCGCGGGTCTGCACGAGCTGGCCGCCGAGCACCGGCTTGCCTTCGACCTCGCGGCTGGGCGGCGGCCACTGCGCGAGCTCCAGCAGGCGGACGTTCTTCTTCTCGGTCAGGACCGCCAGCGCATCGTCGTCGAAGCCGGGGGCGAGCAGCACCTCGATGAACTGTCCCGAGAGCGCCTGCGCGCAGGCGTGGTCCACGCGGCGGTTGAGCGCGATCACCCCGCCGTAGGCGCTCTGGGGGTCGCAGGCGAACGCGCGCTCGTAGGCGTCCAGGCCGCTCGCGCCGACGGCGCAGCCGCAGGGGTTGTTGTGCTTGACGATCGCGCACGCCGGCTCGTCGAACTCCTCCACGAGCTCACGCGCGCTGTTCAGGTCGAGCAGGTTGTTGAACGAGAGCTCCTTGCCGTGCAGCTGCCGCACGCCGTCGAGCAGGTGCGTGGGCGAGCCGACGCGCGCGTAGAAGGCGGCCCGCTGGTGGGGGTTCTCGCCGTAGCGCAGGTCGGACACCTTCTCGTAGGCGTCGCGCCAGTGCGGCGGGAAGCCCTCGCCGTGCGTGCGCAGCGCGAACCAGGTCGAGATCGCGGCGTCGTAGCGGGCGGTGAGGGCGAACGCGGCCGCGGCGAGCCGCTCGCGCGTGGGCAGCGAGAGCAGCCCTCCGGACTCGCGCAGCTCGGCGAGCACGCCCCCGTAGTCGCTCGGGTCCACGAGCACCGCGGCGAAGGCGTGGTTCTTGGCGGCGGCGCGGATCATCGTGGGCCCGCCGATGTCGATGTTCTCGACGATCTCCGCGGCCGTGGCGTCGCCGCGCGCGACGGTCTGCTCGAAGGGGTAGAGGTTGACGCACACCAGGTCGACCGGCTCGATCCCGTGCTCGGCGGCGGCGCGCAGGTGCTCGTCGCTGTCGCGCAGCGCGAGCAGCCCGGCGTACAGGCGCGGATGCAGGGTCTTGACGCGCCCGTCCAGCATCTCGGGGAAGCCGGTGAACTCCTCGATCGCGCGCACGGGCACGCCGCCGGACGCCAGCTCGCGGGCCGTGCCCCCGGTGGAGACGATCTCCACGCCCAGCTCGATGAGGCCGCGCGCGAAGTCGACGATCCCGGCCTTCTCGGAGACTGAGAGCAGCGCGCGGCGCACGCGCACCTCGCCGGGCGCGGTGCGCTCCAGGCCGCTCGTTGGAGTCGTCTCGGGGGCCACGTCCAGAGACTATCTCCCGACCACGACTCGGCGCGGGTTGGCGGGGTCGAGGCTCACGGCGCCGCGCGCGAACAGCCGCACGGCCTCGGGCAGCAGCGCGTGCTCCAGCGGCCGCAGCGCTTCCAGCACCTCCGCGGGGTCGCGCGCGCCGGGCAGCTCGCGGGCGCCCTGGAGGATCACCGGCCCGCTGTCCACGCCGGCGTCGACGAAGTGGACGGTCACGCCGAAGACCTTGACCCCGTACGCGAGCGCCTGCTCGATCGCCCGCAGCCCGGGGAAGGCCGGGAGCAGGGAGGGGTGCACGTTGATGACCGCGCCGGGGAAGCGCTCGAGGAAGGGCTCGCCGACCAGCTCCATGTAGCCGGCGAGCACCACCAGCTGCGCGCCGCGCTCGGCGAGCCAGCCGGCCAGCGCCCGATCGCGCGCATCGCGGTCCGCGTACTCCGCGCGGGGGAACACCGCGGTCGGCACCCCGCGCTCCTCGGCGCGCTCCAGCGCGGGCGCCCCGGCCACGTTGGCGGCCACCGCCACGACCTCGGCCTCTCGTCCGTGCACGGTGTCGAGCAGCGCCTGCAGGTTGGTGCCCGCGCCGGAGACCAACACGGCGATCGGCAGCGGCGTATCGGGGGTCATCGGATCCAGAAATCTAGCCACGCGACGGCGTGATCGGTGTCGCTACGGCGCCTCTCGGTCCGCCCGCGCGCGCTCTTCCCAGAAGGCGACGGTCTCGCGCTCGTGGCGGATGCCGAGGTCCAGCGCGAGCCGGGGGCCGAGCGGGGCGTCGTCGTTGGCCTGTGCGCGCAGCGCTTGGTATTCGGCAAGCCTTTGCCGGTGGGTCTCGAGCTGGACGTCGGCCAGGTCAGCGATGTCGGCGCCGAAGAAGAGCTTGAGCAGCGCGAGGTCGCGCAGCGTGTAGAGCTCGGGTGTGGGGACGCTCAGCCACTCCTGGAAGGCCTCTCGACCGCGATCGGTGAGGGCGTAGAGCTTGCGGCGTCTGCCGTCGGGCTCCTGCTGCTCGGTCAGGTAGCCGGCGCGCGCGAGGCGCGCGGGCTCGGCGTAGATCTGGGAGTGCGGCAGCGACCAGACGTGCCCGACGGGGCCGAGGATCATCTGCTTGAGGTCGTACGGGGTGGCCTGTCCTGCGAGCGAGAGCAGCCCGAGCACGATGTGGGAGGTGGTGGTGAGCTCGATCTCGTCGTTCATTGGGCCGTGCTATCATCCGTTTCGTATGGTATGCTTCGGAGGATATGAGTGAGATGGTCGGCTGCGAGAGGCGAGCTTAGATGACCGAAGCCGGTTGCCGCGGCCGCGTGCGGGTGGCGTGCAGCTGCCCGACCCTGGTCGTCCTCGCTACGTCGCTAGCGTTCGCGGTCCCCGCGTCGGCGACCCCCGCCGTTACGCTCAAAGTGGCCCCCCTCCCGATCCTCGGGTTTCCCGGCACGGGCAACATCGCGGGGGCCGGTGCCGAGGTGGAAGCCGAGGTCACGATCAGCGGCAGCGAATACGGGGGCTACCCATCGCCGCTCACGGAGCTCACGTTCTACGCGCCAGCCGGGGTCAGGTTGAGCACAACGGGGTTCGTCACCTGCGCGCCGGCGGTGCTAGAAGCAAGCGGGGCCGCGGGGTGCCCGGAGCGCTCGCGGGCGGGCCCGCGGGGCGAAGGCTTGGGCGTCGTTGCCTTCGGCGGTGAACCGGTCCCCGAGAAAGTGTCCATCCAGCCGTTCTTCATCCCCGCCGGCGGCCTCGCCTTCTACGTGGAAGGCCATACGCCCGCCTCCTTCGACATCCTCGAAAAGGGCTACTGGACCATGGCCAGCGCACCCTTTGGGCTGAAGCTGATCGCCGAAGTGCCACTGGTCGAAACCGTGCCCGGCGCCAACTACGCGTCGATCCTCTCGTTCAAAGTCAAGGTCGGCGCAGCTTACAAGCAGGGCAAGAAGACGGTCTCCTATATCACTCTGCCCAAGAGGTGCCCACGAGGCGGCGCCCCCGTCAAGGCAGAACTGAAATTCCTGAGCGGTGAAGTCGTCACGGTCACCTACCACGCGCCGTGCGCCAGGCGCCGGTGAGGCTGCTTTGCGCTCGCGGGCGCTGACTTTCGCTGCGCTTTAAGCCGGCGAATAAAGTTTCTTCGGGATGAGGAGCGGCATCTGCAAGCGCGCGGCCCCCACGCGCGCGCGTCTCTGCCTGGCGGCGCTGCCCGTGCTCGCCGCGGGCCTGCTCGCCGGCTGCGGCGGCTCCTCCACGACGTCCACATCCGCGTCGTCGTCCTCGGCGGCGCCCGGCGCCTCCACGACGGTGCCCAGCTCGCCCGCCGTGTCCACGCGGGCCGCCGCCGCGAGCGCAGCGGCCGTCGCGTATGTCGCGGGGGCTCCGATCCCGAAGGCCGGCTACGAGCACTGGCTGTCCGTCGAGACGAAGCTCGGCGCCTCCGGCTCGCCGAGCCACCAGGCGCTTGGGTTCCTGATCACCTCCGTGTGGGTGATCGGCGAGGCGAA
Source organism: Solirubrobacteraceae bacterium (assembly GCA_050696515.1). GTDB lineage: Bacteria > Actinomycetota > Thermoleophilia > Solirubrobacterales > Solirubrobacteraceae > Palsa-744. The sequence goes on along the minus strand of JBOGYA010000117.1, from coordinate 2,314 downwards.
GGCCCGCGGGATCTCGGTCTCCGAAGGGGAAGTCAAGCAGCACTATGCGCGGCTCGAGCACCAGAGCTTCCCGAAGGCCGGGTCGCTGCAGGCGTTCCTCGCGAGGTCGGGCGAGACGGAAGCCGACCTGCTGGCGCGCGTCAAGGGCGAACTGCTCCTCTCGCGAATCGCCGCTCAGGTCGCTGCCGGCAAGAGCGCCTCGCGGCGCAGCGCGATCCTCGCCGCCTTCGAGAGCAGCTTCCGCGCGCACTGGAAGGCGCTCACGAACTGCCAGCCGGGCTACGTGATGGAAGACTGCAGGCAGTACCACGGCAAGCCGGAAGACCTCACGACAGCCGCGGGTGGCAGGGCTTCCAGCCGACCGCCGCCGAGCGCGAGTACGGCTCCGGCAACCTCGTGATGGGGCAGTCCGCCGTGACGTACGGGATCGCCTCGCGGCCGTAGCTATTGGGGTGCCGCGCGGAGTCCGCGCGCGGGTCCGGGCGGCCCTGGCCAGCCGGCGGCGGACCTACGCCCGCACGAGCGCCGTCGCGGGCCCGGCGGGCTCCTCCAGCGCGTACTTGCCGTTCGCCTCGCCGGTGCCGTCGAGCGGGTACTCACCGCTGAAGCAGGCGTCGCAGTGGGTCGCGCGCGTGGCGCCGACGGCCTCGTAGACGCCCTCCAGAGACAGGTAGTGCAGGGAGTCGCAGCCGAGCTCGGCGGCGACCTCGGCCGTGGTGCGGCCGTGGGCGATCATCTCCTCGCGGGTGGACATGTCGATGCCGTAGTGGCAGGGGTGCTTGATCGGGGGAGCGGAGATGCGCATGTGGACCTCGCGCGCGCCGGCGTCGCGGAGCATCTGCACGATCTGGCGGGTGGTGTTGCCGCGCACGATCGAGTCGTCGACGACGATCAGGCGACGGCCGGCGATCACCTCGGGGAGCGGGTTGAACTTCAGGCGCAGCCCGTGCTTGCGCAGCTCCTGCCCGGGCTGGATGAAGGTGCGCGCGACGTAGCGGTTCTTGACGAAGCCGTCGTCCTGGGGGATGCCCGCGGCGCGCGCGAGGCCACGGGCGGCGGGGTTGCCGGAGTCGGGCACGGCGATCACGACGTCGGCCTCCACGGGCGCCTCGCGCCAGAGGATCTCGCCCATGCGCCCGCGCGCGACCTGCAGCGCCTGGTCGTTCATGCGGGAGTCCGGGCGGGCGAAGTAGATGTACTCGAACACGCAGAACGCCCGGCGCGCGCCGCTCACGACCTGGCGGCTCTGCACGCCGTCCTCGCCGATGCTCACCAGCTCGCCCGGCTGCACGTCGCGCAGGTGCTTGGCGCCGATGATGTCGAACGCGCAGGACTCGCTCGCCACGCAGTGACGCACCCTGCCGTCGCCGTTCAGCGGCGCCAACGACCCCAGCGCCAGCGGGCGCAGGCCGTGCGGGTCGCGGAACGCGAGCACGCGGTCCTTGGTCATCGCCACGATCGAGAAGGCGCCGCGCAGGCGCGGGAGCACCTCGGCGATCGCGTCCTCGATCCGCTCCGCGGGGTGGGTGGCGATCAACGCGGCGATGATCTCGGAGTCGGAGGTCGAGCTGAACGTGACCCCGCGCTCCAGCAGCTCGCCGTGCAGCTGCACGGCGTTGATGAGGTTGCCGTTGTGCGCCAGCGCCAGCTCCCGCTGGGAGCCGTGCGTGCCCTCGGAGCGCTGCACCGGCTGAGAGTTCTCCCAGGCGTTGGAGCCGGTGGTCGAGTAGCGCACGTGCCCGATCGCCAGGTCGCCGGCGAGCGTACGCAGGTCGTTCTCGCTGAACACCTGACTGACGAGTCCTAGCTCGCGGCGCGTGACGATCTGTCCCCCGCGGTCGGCGGCCGCGATCCCGGCGGACTCCTGGCCGCGGTGCTGGAGCGCGTAGAGCGCGAAGTAGGAAAGCCGCGACACCTCGTGGCCGGGCGCGTATATGCCGAAGACGCCGCACTCGTCGCGCGGTCCGTCGCGGTCCTCTGCGCGCCCAGGCGTGGGCCTCACCCCCACAAGCTAGCAGCCTCTCATGGGAACAGGGCCGCGAGCGCCCCATGGGCCTCGGCCAGCTCGCCGAGAGACGCCTCGAGGAGCTCCCCGCCGACGGCGATCCGCAGGGTGCGGCCGCCGACGGTCCCGAGGACCCTGACCGGCGTACGCCGCCCGAGCGCGCGCACCCCACTCTCGGTGCCGCTGAGGAGAAACCCCCCCGGACCCTCGCCGAACAGCGCGGTCCACAGATCGTCCTCCACGCCTGCGATCCCGTCCACCGGCAGCGCGACCTCGGCGCCAATCCCGCCGGCCAGGCAGCACTCGGCG
>JBOGYA010000116.1:0-8505 GCA_050696515.1 Solirubrobacteraceae bacterium | reverse complement strand
CGAGCACTTCGCCCTCGCCCGCGACGAGCAGATCGCCAAGGCCGCCGAGCTCGGCCTGTCGGTGAGCCACGCGATCAACCAGGTCTACTACCGGGGGGAAGCTTTCCGCGACCAGGTGCTCGGCTCCGAGCGTGCCGCGCTGGTCCACCCGTTACGCCGGGACCTCGAGCACGGCGTTGTGAGCTCCTGCCACAGCGACTCGCCCGTCGCTCCGCTCGATCCCTGCCTGACCCTGCGCACCGCGACGACTCGCCTGATGCGCGACAGCGACGACGTGCTCGGGCCCTTCCAGCAGCTGAAGCTCGAGGAGGCGCTGCGCACCGTTACCCGCAACCCCGCCCGCCAAGCTCTGCTCGGCGATCGCGTCGGCTCGCTGCGCCCCGGGATGCTCGCCGACCTGATCGTGCTCGACCGCGACCCCCGCGAGGTGGCCCCGGAACGGCTGCACGAGCTGCGGGTGATCGAGACCTGGCTCGGCGGGCGCCGGCAGCGGTGGGCGTAGCCTGCGTACCCGCCCAGGCTCGGCGTAGGCGCTATACTTTCTGAAGTCCATGAAATCCGACCACCGTTCGGGAGTTTTGAGATGAGCGTCTCCTCGGCGGAGCTGCTCCGCCAGATCAAGAGCAGGATCGATGAGGTTGACCCCTCCGAGGTCAAGGAGCTGATCGGGGAGGGAGTCGCGATCGTCGACGTGCGCGGCAGCGAAGAGTTCGCCACCGGGCACCTCCCCGGCGCCAAGAGCATCCCCCGTGGCCATCTGGAGTCGCGCATCGAGAGCGCGGTCAGGGACCGCTCCGCCGAGGTGATCCTCTACTGCGCCTCCGGCTCCCGCTCCGCCTACGCCGCGCGCACGCTGATCGAGGACATGGGCTACGAGCACGTGCGCTCGATGAAGGGCGGGATCACGCTGTGGAAGGACCGCGGCTACGAGGTCGAGATCCCGCGCGCGCTCACCGCCGAGCAGCGCGAGCGCTACTCGCGCCACCTGCTGATCCCGGAGATCGGCGCGGAGGGCCAGCGGCAGCTGCTCGACGCGCGGGTGCTGCTGCTCGGCGCCGGGGGCCTCGGCTCGCCCACCGCGCTGTACCTGGCCGCCGCCGGGGTGGGGACGCTCGGGATCGTGGACGACGACGAGGTCGATCTCTCAAACCTCCAGCGCCAGGTGATCCACTCCACGCAGCGGATCGGCATCCCCAAGGTGGACTCCGCCGAGGAGGCGATCCACGGGCTCAACCCCGACGTCGAGGTCGTCAAGTACCCGGTGCGTCTGAACGCCGGGAACATCATGGAGATCATCGAGGGGTGGGACGTGATCGTGGACGGGGTCGACAACTTCCCCACGCGCTACCTGCTCAACGACGCCACCGTGCGCCTGCGGATCCCCGTCGTCTCCGCCTCGATCCTCGGCTTCGACGGGCAGCTGTCGGTGTTCAAGCCCTACGAGGGCCCGTGCTACCGCTGCCTCTTCCGCGAGCCTCCCCCCGCGGAGCTCGCGCCCTCCTGCGGAGCCAACGGCGTGCTGGGCGTGCTGCCCGGCACGATGGGCCTGCTGCAGGCCACCGAGGTGGTCAAGCTCCTGCTCGGCATCGGCGAGCCCGCGATCGGGCGCCTCTTGCTCTACGACGCGCTTGGGGCGACGCTCACCGAGGTCAAGGTCCATCGCGACCCCGAGTGCCCGATCTGCTCGCGCGCGCCGGAGGAGATCCGCGACGACGAGCTCGGCGTGTTCCCTGACTACGAGGCGTTCTGCGCTGCCGCCGGGTAGTCTGCGCCAGATGGCCACGATCAAGATCCCCCCGGTGCTGCGGCAGTTCACAGGCGGCGAGAAGGAGGTGAGCGCCGCCGGCGAGAACGTCGGCGAGGTGCTGCGCGACCTCGCTGCCAGCCATCCCAACACGCAGAGCCAGCTTTTCTCCGCCGAGGGCGAGCTCAACCGCTACCTCAACGTCTACCTCAAAGAAGAGGACGTGCGCATGCTCGACGGCCTCGACACCGCCGTGGGTGACGGCGACACGCTAGTGATCCTCCCGGCGATGGCCGGGGGGCTGTAGGCGCCGCGGGTTTTTCCGCCGCGGCCCTCTCTACGCTCCGCGTCCAACTTTCCTTGCAAAGCTCAATCGCCTCGGCTTGGCGAACGATTGGATCGCATCGGCATGAAGGTCAGCGGCGTTTCCATCCCCGGATTCAGAGCCCCGAGGCGGACCCTTGGGCGCGTGTCGTGCGCGGCGCTGCTGGCGCTCGCCGCTGGTGCGGTGTCCGCCGCCCCTGCCGCGGCGTGGGAAGAAGAACTCACCGCTCCCGAGTACTCGATCTCGGTGGTTGAGGGAGTGACTACGCAGCCCGAAGAACCGATCCTCTACACCAGCGGCTCCGTGCGCGTGCCGAACACCCACCACGTGCAGGTCACCCTGCGGATCGTCCACAACGGCGTGACCGTGGCGCAGGACACCGAGACCAACGGCAACGCCGGTTTCTCGCAGGTTCCGCAGGTGGGGGACACCGTCTACCTCGAATCCCCGACCGGTAGCGTCGTAGGCTCGATCGTCTACGACGGCCTGCCCACGCTGGACCCGACCGTCTGCGCCGGCTCCACGAACCTCTCCGGCCAACGCTCGGCGAACGAGGAAATCGAAGGCAGCTACTACACGCTCGTGCCACACCCCTCCTACACCGCGAGGCGCCCAGGCGAGGAAGCGCAGGTCAGCTCGCTCTCCGGCCCATCCTTCGCCGGCGACTTCCTCACCGCCCCGGCGCTCGGGCAGACGCTGCGCGTGGTGGAGCACCTGAAGACCGCGCTCGCCGGCGGCGCGACGTTCACCTACCGCAGCGAGAACGACCGCCCCGTGGGCGCCTGTCCGGTGCCGCCCGCGCCCCCTCCGCCCCCGCCCGTACCGGCGCTGCAGGGCTCGATCTTCAAGCTCATACACACCACGATCCTCAAGCTGTTGAAGTCGGGCTGGCTGGACCAGGTCACGATCAACCAGCCGGGGACGGTCACGCAGGACCTCTACCAGCTGGGAGGCACGGTGCCGGCGTACGCTTCGGCGCACGAGAGCCGCCACCGGCACAAGCACAGGCCCCCGGCCGTGCTGCTGGCCCGCGGGTCTGCGTCGGCCGCTGGCGCCGGCAAGGTGAATGTGATGATTCGCGTCACCGCGAAGGGCCGGCGCGCACTCAGACACAGCCACCGTATGCGGGCGAAGCTGATCACGACGCTGAAGTCCACCTCCGGCGCCAAGCTGAACCTCGAAACGCGCACGGTCACGCTCGATCGTTAGAGCGGCGCTCGCACTGGCCCTGACCGCGGCCGCCTGGCTGCAGCCCCCGCCGGTTCTGCCGCTGCCCTCGCCCGGCGGCGCGGAAGGTCCGCCCCGGCCGTACGGCGCGGAACCGCGGCCGGGGATCTCGCCACCGCTCACGAGCCCACGCTTCGCAAGCGCCCAGAACCATGCGCTGCTGTACGGCCCGTTTCCGCAGGGAGGGCTGACGCGGGGCATCTCCGACAGCACGCTGCTGCTGAGCAAGAGCGCGGCAGTCCGCGCACTGGCGCTGAGGCGCATCCGCGCCACGGGCGCGAGCATCGTGCGCATCCCGGTGGAATGGCGCTACATCGTGAGCCCTTCGCCACCGGCTGGATTCGACGCGGCTGACCCGGCGAGCCCCGCCTACGACTTCGAAGCGGTTGATGCCGCGGTCCGCGACGCGGCCGCCGCCGGGCTGACGCCGCTGCTGGTGGTGACCCGCGCGCCGGCCTTCGCCGAAGCCCCCAACCGTTGGCGGTATGCCTATCCGGGCAGCTGGGCGCCCAACCCGGCCGCGTATGGCGAGTTCGCGACGGCCGTGGCGCGCCGCTACGACGGCTTCTTCCCCGATCCCCTGGAGCCCGGCCGCGCGCTGCCGCGCGTGCGGCTGTACGAAGCGTGGAACGAGCCCAACCTCGCCCGCTACCTGGGGCCGCAGTGGATCGCGGAGGGCGGGCGCTGGCGGGCCTTCTCGCCGCTGCTCTACCGCCAGTTGCTCAACGCCTTCTACTCCGCCGTCAAGGTGGTCGCGCCTGGCGACGTGGTGCTCGCGGCCGGCGTCGCCCCCAACGGGGAACCGGCTGGTGTCGGGCGGATGACTCCGCTGCGCTTCCTGAGCGGGCTGCTCTGCCTGGAAGGCAGGCCGCGACAGGGAGGAGGCGGTGCACGCAAGGGGGACAACGGGCCGCGGAGGGTGGAAGGCCGTGCCCGGACGGGCTGCCCCGATCCGCCGCGCTTCGACTCGCTCGCGTTCCACCCGCTGTCCTTCGAAGGCCCCGACCTGCCCGCGCACTCCTCCCAGGACGTGGCGATCTCCGACATCGCGAAGGTCACCGGGCTGCTCAAGCGGGCCGAGCGTCTACACACCGTGCTGCCGCGAGGACCCAAGCCGGTGTGGGTGACGGAGCTCAACTGGGAAAGCGCTCCGCAGTCCGCGCACGGCGTGCCCGGCCGTCTGCAGGCGCTGTGGATCTCTCGCGCGCTGCACCGCCTGTGGGTTGCGGGTGTGGCATTCGCCGACTGGCAGTTCCTGATCGACCCCTACCCCGACCTGACGCTGGCCACCCCGACGGGCGGCACGATCACGGTCTCGCGGCCGGCGGGCCTCTACAGCGCCGGAGTGGCCGGTGGCCGAGCCGAACCCGCGGCCGCCCGGCCCAAGCCGTTCCTGCAGGGCTTCACGCTCCCCTTCGACCCGCTGCGCGTGGACGGTGGGCACGTGCGCGTGTGGGCGCTGCTGATGCGCCGTGGGCAGCCGGTCATCCTGCAGCGCCGAGCTCCAGGCGCCACGTGGCGGACGATCGCCCGCCTGCGCGCCGATGGCTATGCGGTGCTCAACAGGCTCGTCCCCCTCCGCGGCGCAGCGGACCTGCGTCTGGTGAGTGGGACGCTGCGCAGCGCGCCGGAGCGCGTTCCGCTGGGTCTCAGCCGGCTGTGAGGGGCCGCGCAGCGGCGCGCTCGCCCACGCGCTCCGCGACGGCCCCGTCCGCGACGGCCTCGCCCGCGGCGGGCACGAAGCCGATCGCGCGCTCGGCCAGAGCGGTGATCGTGAGGGAGGGGTTGACGCCGACGTTGGCGGGGATCGCGGAGCCGTCGCAGACGAGCAGGTTCTCGTAGCCGAACACCCGCTGGCGGGCGTCCACGACGCCGCGGGAGGGGTCGGCGGCGATCACCGCGCCACCGAGGATGTGGGCGGTGGTGGGGATGTTGAAGAGCGCCTCGGTGACCGCGCTCTGGGCGATCCCGCCGGTGCGCTTGGCCATCCACTCGGCGGCCTCATTAGCGACTGGGATGAAGGTGGGGTTGGGGCGCTCGGGGTCCTGTTCGGTGCGCAGCCACAGGCTGCCGAATGGGCCGCGGCGGGGGCGCAGGGCGATCGCGTTGTCGAGCGTCTGCATCACGAGCAGGATGATCGTGCGCCGCGACCACCGCTTGGCGAAGAGCACCTTGGCGAACCGCCCGGGGTGGAGCAGGATTTGCCCGAGCAGCTTCAGCGGGCGCGTCACGCGCGTGCCGTCCCCGACGAGCAGGGTGTAGAACATCCGCATCGAGTCGCCGTCCTCGCCGTAGCTGACCGTCTCGATGTGCGTGTTGGGGTCGGGGTAGATGCTCGAGGTGATGGCCACACGCTTGGTGAAGTTGCCGGCCTGCTCTTCGGGGACGGTGACCGTGAGGATCGCCTCGCTGTTGGTGCGCACGAGCTCTCCCAGGCGGCTGGAGACGCGCGGCAGCGAGCCGCCCAGCCGGCAGCGCTGGAGCAGCGTGTTGGTGCCCAGCGGCCCCGCGGCGACGACGACGCCGCGCGCGCGGTGCACCCTGCGTTCCTTGCGCACCCACGCGCCGGAGCGCACGCTTTCGACCTCGTAGCCCTCGCTGCCGTCGCCTGCGCCGAGCGGGCGGATGTCGATCACGGTGCGTTCGGGCAGCACCTGTGCGCCGCGGCGCTCGGCGAGGTAGAGGTAGTTCTTGACGAGGGTGTTCTTCGCCCCGTGGGGGCAGCCCACCATGCAGCGCCCGCACAGCTTGCAGGCGGTGCGCGCGGGCCCCTCGCCGCCGAAGAAGGGGTCGGGCACAGTCTTGCCCGCCTCGCCCTCGTCGCCGAAGAAGACCCCGACTGGCGTCTTCTGGTAGGTGTCGGAGACACCGAGGTGCTCGCCGAGCTCGCGCAGGAGCTGGTCGGCGGGGTCGTCGTGGGGGTTCTGCGTGACGCCCAACATGCGCTGCGCCTCGGCGTAGTGGGGCGCGAGTGCGCTCTCCCACTCCTCCAGCTCCGCCCACTGGGGATCGTCGAAAAACTGCTTCGGCGGCACGTACAGGGTGTTGGCGTAGCCGAGGCTGCCGCCGCCGACCCCGCAGCCGGAGACGACCGCGACGTCGCGGAAGATCGTCAGGCGGAAGATGCCCTTCATCCCGAGGCGCGGACGCCAGGCGTAGCGGCGCACGTCCGCGGTGTTCTTCGCGAACTCGTGGTCGGCGAAGCGCCGCCCGCACTCCAGCACCCCGACGCGGTGGCCCTTCTCAGAGAGCCGCAGCGCGCTGACGCTGCCGCCGAAGCCCGAGCCGATCACAAGCCAGTCGTAGTCGTAGTCGTAGTCGTAGCTGCGCCCCATCTCCGGCATCCTACTGGCCGCTCGGCCAGCGCGGTTGGCATATGCGCGAAAAGAGAGGCGGTGAGGTGCGGGGGGAAAGGTTGGCATAGGCGCGAGGAAGACTATGTGGGCGAGAGCGGCCAGCCTCGCTATATTCCGTGAAGTAATGGCTGTTGAGGGTCTGCGCAACAAGCCCTGCGGGGGTCGCTACGGCGACATCGTGCAGTCGATCGGCAACACCCCGCTGATCGAGCTGCCGCGTCTCTCCCCGAAGCCGGGGGTGCGGATCTGGGCGAAGCTCGAGTCGCGCAACCCGACGGGCTCGGTCAAGGACCGCGTGGCGCGGGCGCTGATCGAGGACGCCGAGACCCAGGGGGCGCTCGGCCCGGGGCAGACGATCCTCGAGCCGACCTCCGGCAACACGGGCATCTCGCTGGCGATGATCTGCGCGCGCAAGGGCTACCGCCTGAAGGTGGTGATGCCGGAGAACGTGACCCCGGAGCGCACGCAGCTCTTGAAGATGTACGGCGCGCAGATCGTCTACTCAGAGGGCTCCAAGGGCTCCAACGGCGCGGTCGAGAAGGCGCTGGACATGGCGCAGGCCGACTCCTCCTACTACATGCCCTACCAGTACGGCAACCCCGCCAACCCGAACGCGCACTACCACGGCACGTCGCTGGAGATCCTCGAGGAGCTCGACGAGGTCTCGGCGTTCGTCGCGGGCCTCGGCACGGGGGGGACGCTGATGGGCAACGGCAGGCGCCTGAAGGAGACCTTCGGGGACGCCGTGAAGATCGTCGCGGCGGAGCCGATGCAGGGCGAGCCGGTGCAGGGCCTGCGCTCCCTGGACGACGGCTTCATCCCGCCGATTATCGACCTCTCCCTGTTGGACCGCAAGATCTTCGTGACCAACCGCGACGCGATCCTGTGGACGCGCAAGCTGCTCGACGAGGAGAGCGTCTTCGCGGGCGTCTCCTCCGGCGCGATCGCCCGCGTGGCGGTCCGGATCGCCGGGGAGCTGGACGAAGGCAACGTGGTGTTCATCGTCGCCGACGACGGCTGGAAGTACCTCTCCAGCGGGATCTACACGCTGCCGGTGGACGAGATCGAGAACCTCGACTCCACCGTGTGGTGGTGAGGGCGCCCCAGTGGTGGAGGCCTTGAAGCGACCAGCCTGCTCCGTCCGGTCCACCTGCTCCCGCCGGTAGCGACGATGGTCATAGCCCCTGCCCTGCTGGACGACGTGATCGCGCACGCCCGTGCGGAGTACGACGCCGAGTGCTGCGGCATGATCGCCTGCAAGCAGGACGGTGACGATACGCGGCGTGCGGTGCGCGTCCACCTCGCCACGAACGTCTTCGCGGGTGAGCAGGACGCGGCGGGCAACGACAGGGGCCGCAAGCGCTTCGAGATCGACGGCAAGGAGGTGCTGAGGGCCTTGAACGAGTTCGAGGAAGCGGGGTTGGACCTGGGCGCGATCTACCACTCGCACACGCACACCGCGCCCTACCCCTCGCAGACCGACATCAACTTCGCCGCCAAGTGGCCGGGCATCGAGTGGGTGATCGTGGGGCTCGCCACCGGTGAGCCGGAGGTGCGCTCGTACCTGATCGAGGAGGGCGAGGTCAGGGAGGTCCCGCTCGAGGTGCGCTGATGGCGGGGCTCCGCGACACACCACGCGACCTCCTGCGGGAGGCCGGGGAGGTCTCGCCAGAGGCGGGGTGATGGCCGAGGTCCCCCTCGTGTGCCCGTCCTGCGGCGAGCGCCACCCCCCGAGCGAGCGCTTCTGCCCGCGCTGCGGGATGCCGCTGGTGTACGCCGCGGGCGAGGGGGGCGCCGGCGGCGCGGGCTCTCACCTGCCTCTGGGGGAGATGTGGCAGCGGGCGAGGAGGGTC
>JBOGYA010000115.1:0-8533 GCA_050696515.1 Solirubrobacteraceae bacterium | reverse complement strand
CATAACGTCCCCGCGCAGGGGCCGGTGCTAGACTAAGTCCATGACTAAGTCCGTTGGGGTGCATGAGGCCAAGACGCACCTGTCGCGTCTGCTGGAGGATGTGGCCGCCGGCGAGGAGGTCGTGATCACGCGCCGCGGCGAGGAGATCGCCAGCCTGGTGCCGGCGCGCGGCTCGTCGAACCGGCGACTGGGGATGGACCGGGGGCAGTTCGTCGTGCCCGACGACTTTGACGCGCCGCTCCCGGACGAGCTGCTCGCCGTGTTCGCGCGGTGAGGGTTCTGCTCGATACGCACGTCTTCCTGTGGCTGCAGACCGAGCCCGAGCGTCTCGGCTGCCACTTGCCCGTCGTAGAAGACCCGCGCAACAAGCTGATCGTGTCGGCCGCGAGCTCGTGGGAGATCGCGATCAAGCACGCGCTCGGCCGGCTCCCCCTGCCCGAGCCGCCGCAACGCTACGTACCCGAGCGCCTGCGCGCGATCGGCGCCGAAGCGCTGCCGATCGAACACAGCCACGCGCTCGCGGTCGCAACGCTGCCGCCGCTTCACGGAGACCCGTTCGACCGCCTGCTCGTCGCGCAGGCACAACTGCTGGACGTGCCGATCCTGACGGCCGACCCCACCGTCGCGCAGTACCCCGTGCACGCACTGCTCGCGCCCTGAAGGCTAGCCCGCCAGCTCGGCTAGCCAGGCAGCGGAAGCCAAGCGACCGCCGTCAGGTGCGGGTCCGTCCGACCGCTAACTTCCCCGGCGTGAGCGGCGGCGGGAGCGAGGCGGAGGTGCGTGAGGCGCTCGGCGAGCGCGACGCCGCGGGGTGCCTGGACATCTACGCGCCGTACGTGCGCGACACGGCGGTCTCCTTCGAGGAGCGGGTACCCACCGTCGAGGAGCTCCAGCGGCGCATTCTCGATACCTCGGCGACGCACCCGTGGCTGGTGCTCGAAGAGGCCGGGCGTGTGGTGGGCTTCGCATACGGCTCGCGCCACCGTGCGCGGGCGGCGTATCGGTGGGCAGCCGACGTGACCGTCTACGTCGCCCCGTCCCACCACCGCCGCGGTGTGGGCCGGCGGCTGTACGGCGAGCTCCTGCAGCGCTTGCGCCGCCAGGGCTTCCACGTCGCCTGCGCCGGGATCACGCTCCCCAACGAGGCCAGCGTCGGCCTACACCGCGCGCTCGGCTTCCAAGCCGTCGGCGTCTACCGGCGAATCGGCTTCAAGCACGGCGCTTGGCACGACGTGAGCTGGTGGCAGCTGGACCTCGTGCCGGCGGACAGCACCCCGCCGCGGGAGCCGGGCGGCTCATCCTCACCGCCCTGATCCAAGTGGTGGGTCTGTCTGGAACTGAAGGTAGATATGCTACATTGTAGCCTAATGGCTACAGAGGTCCCCCAGCGTGAGTTGCGCAACAACACCGCGAGCTTGCTACGCCGCGTCGAAACAGGCGAGCGCCTACGCATAACCGTGCACGGCCACCCAGTCGCCGAGCTCGTGCCCGTCGATCGCGCTCATCCTTTCGTGCCCTTCGATGAGCTTGTTAGCGAGCTCAGGGGCAAGATGCTCCCCGACGACCACCTCGACGAAGAGCTTCGCGACCTCGACGAGGCTCCGCAGGACCCATTCGCGTGAAGCGAGCCCTACTCGACACCTCGTTCGTCATCTCCCTCGCCCGCGGCGAAGACCTTCCACTCGAAGACGCTCCCGAGGAGGCCGCAATCTCCGCCGTAACGCTCTGCGGCCTGCACCACGGCGTGCTCGCAGCCACCGACAAGCAGCGCCCAGGCCGGCTCGCCACCCTCGTATTCGCTGAGCGACGCTTCGACGCGCTCCCCGTCGACGCCCATATCGCACCGCACTATGGCCGACTCGTCGCAGACACAAGACGCCGCCGCAAAAAGAAGCTCGCGACCGCAGATGCGCTCATTGCCGCAACCGCAGCCGCCTACCAGCTCCCGCTCCTCACACGCGACCGCGACTTCGCGGACATCGACGGCATCGACACCGTCATCATCTAACCCGTAGCGAGCGGCGGGCAGCCGGCTCGACGCGGCGGCTGGCAGGGTGCAGCGCACCGGCAGGGCCGGCGAGACGGGGGACCGAGGAATCGAACCTCGAGCAGGCCTCAACCGGAAGGGGGCAGGCCCCCCTCCGGGGCCTCCCCCCAACGCACATAGCTGGACAAGCCGAGCGGGGGACCGAGGAATCGAACCTCGAGCAAGGGTTTTGGAGACCCCCATGTTACCGTTACACCAGTCCCCCAAAAGCGCCTACTTGCAGGCCTTTTGCGTATGTTCGGCGGCTCAGCGAGGCGTGGGCGTCCGGTCGTGCCCGTGCTGTGCCTGGCGAGGTGCCGTGGCCCCGACTGCGCCGTCCGGCTCTCAGGATACCCACGCGCCTCACGCAGCCGACCGGCAGTGCCTATCGCGCTCGTGCCGCGTCGCGCGAGCGCGTGCGCGCGGTGGAGAGCCGACCAGCACGATACGACCGGCGATGAGAGGGCCTGGGGGGGCTAAAGCTCGTGGTGGCGCCTGTCGAGAGGAGAGCTAGACGAGCGTACGGCAATTGTGATGATCGACACTAATCTCCTCCGCCGGTGGCGAGCGCCGACTGGGCAGCTCAGCCGAATCCGTGCCCGCTGCGGGGGGCCCGGCACCGAGGAGGGCTTCACGCTGATCGAGGTGATCGTGAGCGCGCTGCTGGTGGGGTTCATCGCGATCGCGACCTTCAACGGCTTCGACGTCGCCAACCGCACGACCGCCGACCAGCGCCACCACGACCAGGCGGTGGTACTCGCCGCGCAGTCCCAGGAGCTGCTGCGCAGCGACTCCGCCGCGACGCTCGACCCGCTGGAACACACAGCCCACGCCTACACGCAGACGCTCGGCGGCGAGAAGTACACGGTCGTCGAGAGCGACAAGTGGATCAACGACGCCAACCCGAACGCCACCTGCAGCGCCGTCAGCAAAGAACACTCCAGCCACGCCGGCAACTACCTGGAAATCGTCACCGAAGTCAGCTGGCCGCAGCTGCTCGCCGCCGGACGGAAACCGCTGAAGCAGTCCAGCCTGATCACGCCGCCCGACGGCTCGGGCCTCGAAGTGGACGTCGTCAACGGCCGCATCCCCCTCCAGCCGGTCGCCGGCGTGACCGTGAGGGCCGGCGAAGCCGAAGCCGCCACCGGCGAAGCGGGCTGCGTGATCTTCGGCGGGATCCCCGCGACGAGGATCACCGTGGAAGCCTTCAAGCCCGGCGACGTGACGCCCACGGGCGCGATCAAGAAGGTGGCGCCCGAATACCTGATCACCCCGAACATCACCACCCGCCTCGAAGCAGTGCTCAACCAGGGAGCGGCGATCACCGCCGCATTCACTCACGAAGGCAAACCGGTCACGGGCGACACCTTCGTCGCGCTCAACTCCAAGCTGGAACCCGCGCCCAGCTTCGAGGTGGGCAGCACGCGATTCAACGCCGCCTACGGCAAAGAAGGCGAATACGAAGCGCTGCCCGGCACCGGAGGACCCGAATCGTATAAGGAAAAGGCCACAACCCCAAAAAACGCGACCTACTACCCCACGGGCGACCTCTTCCCCTATGAAAACCCCTGGTCGGTGTACGCAGGCGACTGCCCCGCGAACAACCCGCACACCGTCGACTCGAGCGAATACAGCGAAGCCTCGGTCTCGGTCCCAGCCCTGGAACCCGGCCAGAACGCCGAAGTCAAAGTCCCGACGTCCGAAGTGAAACTGACCGCGTACAAGGGCACGAAAAGCGTACCCATCGAACACGAAACCCTGTCCCAAGCGGTCAAGATCACGAACACCGAATGCGCCTCGTTGCCCAGCCCCCCCAATAACGCCTTGCACCTCAAAGCGGAACACACGCAGTCCACGACATCCGAAGGCAAGCTCGAAGCTCCCTTCCAGCCGTTCGGCAAATCGTTCAAGCTGTGCCTCTACGACGAAGCGAAACACACAACCTACACAACGACGTACGCAGACGAAACAACGGCCGGGCCGACAATCGGAATCTATCTGAAAGAACCAGCGGGGCCCTACGCTGACGGCAACGGTCACACCGTCACAGTTAAAACCCTACAAGCTAGCAACACATGCTGACCGTGCCTCCCCACCCCTCCGCCTCGGCCGCTCCCAAGGAGCACCCAAGCCTCTCCGGCGAGGACGGCTACACCCTGATGGAGATGCTCGTGGCGATCGTCACCGGCCTCGTGGTCTGCCTCGCGCTGTTCGCGATCCTCGACTTCTCCACGCGCCAGGAGACACGCCTGAACGACATGGCCCAGGCCACGCAGCTGGGGCGGCTCGCGATGACCCGGATCGTCGACGAGCTGCACTCAGCCTGCATCGCGCCCAGCTTCACCCCCATCCTCGAAGGCAGCAACGCGAACGAACTGCGGTTCATCAACGCCTACAGCGAAAAGGCCGTCATCTCGGAAACCAAACCGGAAGCCTACAAGCAGAAGATCGTGTGGAACGAAAAAGCCGAAACGCTGACCGACTACACCTACACGAGCAACGGCGGCACGTGGCCCAACTTCACGTTCTCCGAAGTCGCCACCCCAGCCGCCGGCGTGCTGCTCGCCACCCACGTGAAGCAGAGCAAGACCGAACCGGGCGAAAAAACGATCCCGATCTTCCAGTACTACAGCTACACCGGCGAATCCAACGAAAACGAAACGACGGGGCTGAACACGCTCAACGCCAAACCGCTCGAAGTGCCGCTCGAAAAAAAAACCGCTCCGACCGCCGCCTCTGTGCTGGTCAGCTTCAACACCGGCCCCACTGAAAGCACGGCCAGCCTGGGAGCATCTCTGGGGAAAAAGGTGACCCTCGGCCTGCAGAGCCAGGTGACGCTCTCCTTCGCCGTGCCCATCTCCAACGCAGAATCGGTGGATGCACCATGCCAATGACACCTTCGCACAAACCTGGCCGCCGGGGCGTCCGCCTGCTGCTCGCCTCCCAGGACGGCTTCACGATGCTGATCGCGCTCGGCGTCATGCTGGTGGCCTCGCTGCTGATGGTCGCCGCCTTCGAGGCCGCCCAGGGTGACATCAGCCTCTCCCACAAGGACACGCTGCAGAAGCAGGCCTACTACGCCGCGCTCGCGGGCGTCGAGGAGTACGAGTACCACCTGCAGGCCAACCCCGACTACTGGGAGACGTGCGCCGCGCCCTCCAACCCGGTGCCAAACGAAGCCGGCGAGCGCTATGAAATCAAGCTGCTCCCGGCGAGCACCGCGCCAGTGGGAACCAAAACGTGTAGCACGGGAAGCCCCTTCGCGAGCATGATCCAGTCTTCCGGCGCGAATGCGAACACCTTCCGCATCGAGTCGATTGGGACGGCGGGCAACAAAGCCGTGCCCTCGAGCTACGCGACCCGCGCAGTCGTGGCCACCTTCCACGTGGTGGGCTTCCTGAACTTCATCTACTTCACCCAGTACGAGGACGGCGATCCCACGCTGTACGGCGGGCCACCGGCGTGTGAAAACTACTATCCCGAACGGGTGAAACTGGGTATCAACTCAAAATGCACGACGATCGTGTTCGCGAGCTCAGACAAAGTGGAAGGCCCGATGCACACCGATGACGCTATCGACGTCTGCGGCAAAGCCTACTTCGGACGCGAAGGCCACAACCCTCCCGACACGGTCCAGATCAACCACCTGCCCGTCTACTCGACCTGTGGAGGCTCGGAAGCGGTCTTCAACACGGTCAAAGGAGAACCCACGGTAGGCCCCGAACTGCTGACCCCCGAAGGCGACACGAGCCTCGGAACCTACGTCAAAGAAGGGGGGGACGAATTCGTCGGCTCCACGCACATCGTGCTCAACGGCACGGAAAACACGATGTCCGTGACAAACTGGAAAAACGAAACGGAAACATACCCATGGCCGGAAAACGGCCTCGTATACGTCCGCACCAGCACGACCGAACCGTGCAACTACACCTTCGAAGACCTCCCGTCGGACACCGACAACGCCGCCGAGGTCGAAAAAGAAGCCCACTGCGGCAACGTGTACGTCAGCGGCACCTACAGCAAATCGCTCACGATCGCCGGCGAAGAAAACGTGATCATCAACGGCAACGTCTACCCGACCAGCGTCGCGGGCAAACTAGGCAACGAACCCGGCGGCACCGACACGCTTGGCCTGATCGCGGGTCACTATGTGCGCGTCTACCACCCGCTCACCAGCACGAACTGCGGCGCAGCCGAAAACGCCAAAGGATCGCTGGAAAACCCCTGGATCTACGCTGCGATCCTGTCGACCAACCACTCGTTCGCCGTGGACAACTTCGAATGCGGCGAACGCCTCGGCAACCTCAACGTCTACGGGGCGATCGGCCAGCGCTTCCGCGGGATCGTGGGCATCGTCGGCAGCAGCGGCTACGTCAAGGACTACAAATACGACGAACGCCTCGCGGTGGACGAGCCCCCCTACTTCCTCAACCCACTCAACGCCGGCTGGGAGGTCTCGCGGGAGACGTCCCCGACCGCTGGCTAGGCTGGCGGGCGGCGACAGCCTCCACGCCGCGCAGCAGCACCGCGGGGGGGAGCTCGAGCGCACGGGCGAGCCGCAGGAGGGTGCGAAGGTTGGGGTTGCGCTTGCCGCGCTCGAACACGCTGATCGCGGCACGATCGACGTGGGCATCGTGGGCGAGCGCTTCCTGGGAGATGCCGGCGCGCTCGCGCGCCCAGCGCAGGTTGACGCCGAAGCGGGCCGCGGGCGCGAGCTCCTCCGCGGAGCTCCGCGGCCCCCGCACGGCGCAGTCGGCGGAGCCGACCCCCTTCAGCAGCGCAGCGGGTTTGACACCGACGGCGCCGGCGACGCGCACGATCGTCGAGAGATCCGGGGCGCGCTCGGCGCGCTCGAGGAAGCTGACGGCCGCGCGATCGAGGCTCGCGCGGAGGCTGAGGTCGATCTGGGAGAGGCCCGCTTCTCTGCGTGCGTGGCGCATGTTCTCGCCAAATCTCACCAACTGTTCGTCCAGGTCGCTGTCTCCAGTACTTCGCATGCGCCCATACTCTTGAGTTGCGCACACAAAGACCACTGCGCAAACACGAGAAACGCCGAGCGTGCCGATGGTCAGGAGACCAGCAGGTGCGGCGGGTGGGACTCGAACCCACACGCCCTTGCGGACAGGGCCTTTTGAGGGCCCCGCGTCTACCGTTCCGCCACCGCCGCACGCGGTCTTGATGAATATAGAGGCGCGCGGAGTCTCGGAGGTCTCGCTCTTAGGCGGGGTGAGGAGCGGCGCCGCCGTACTCCCCGGCGCGCGGCGCGCGGCGCAGCTCGCGCTCCACGTTCCACCCCTGGGAGAAGCCGCGCATCGCGAAGACCACGAGGAGGATCTGCACCGGGATCAGGAGCAGGGTGAGCAAACCGAGCAGGCCGGCGCTCAGAGCGGGCTGGGCGAAGCCCGCCTTGTCGCGGTTGAACCACCCCGGGGCGGCCACGAGCGCAAAGGTGCAGAGCAGCACGGCGAGCGCGGCGGCGACCGGCAGCACCCCGCGGTTCCAGCGGGTTGCGAAGAGGGCGAGCAGCAGGTAGACGACGACGAAGAAGACCTGGATCGCGATGGGCCCGACGCCTTCCAGGGTTTCGAGGCCCCCGAACGTGATCGCGAGCACGAGCGCGGCGCTCGCGAGCAGCAGCACGATCACGGTGGCGCGCGTGGCACGCACGACCGGCTTCTCGCGGTTGGGGTGCGTGATGACGATGTCCGTCTGCGGGCTCGGGGCGGTTGGGGGAGACACTGTGCAGATGACCATACAATCTCCGGAGGACTTTGCGCAAGCGTCGTCCTTCGCGAAGGTCAGCCGCGCGGGCGTGGTGGAACTGGCAGACACGCCGGCCTTAGGAGCCGGTGGGCTCAGGCCCTTGGGGGTTCGAATCCCTCCGCCCGCATCCGAGAGCGTGATTGGAGACGATCGGCTCGACCTGCCCGCCGCTGCGCGAGCGTCACCACGACCAGCCCGAGCGCCACCGGCACCGTCGCGGGCAGCTCGTCGACCGCGAAGAACAGCAGGTCGAAAGCCAGCGCGAGGGCCGCTACGAGCCCCGCGGCGTAGATCTGAGCGGCGCGGGTCGCGTTGGGCTTCGCTGCGCCGTCCCCGGCGCAGACGTCTCCGGCGCTGGCGTCCCCGGCGCTGGGTCCCGCGTAGTCCCCGCCCCGCGCATGGGCGATGCCGAATTGGCCCACGGAGCCTCGATCGCGCGCCGAACGTCCTCCTGGGGGCCACCCGCGGGCGAGCAGTCCCCCGAAGAGACCGGCCACGAACAGGTCTCCGTAGCCCATCGCCGCCGAGCCGAGCGCCGCCGCCTGCAGCCTCGGCAGGCCCAACGCCGGGTGCGCGGAGTTGAGCACTTCGTTGGGGTGCTGTAGCAATTCGCTCACCACCAGCGCCGTGTCCGCGCACGCCATCAGCACGATCCCCACCGCCAGCCACCGCGGCGGCGTGACCGCCGCGAGCAGCACCCCCAGCGCCACACAGCTGAGCGCCGAGAGCACGAGCGCCGCCGCC
>JBOGYA010000114.1:0-8558 GCA_050696515.1 Solirubrobacteraceae bacterium | reverse complement strand
GGGGCTGCGAGCCGCTGTTCGCGTTGCAGTTGCTGGTAGCGGTTCGCGCCGGCAGCAAGCCTCGGATGCAAAGTCAGATGCGGTCGCTGCTGGCGTGCTTCGATGCGTTCGCCGGGGAGAATCATCTACGGGTCGCCGGCCTCAATCTCGGTGGGGTCGGCTTCACGGGATCGGACTTGCCGTGGAGGCGTGGCCGGTTCGACGCTCGCCTTGCGAGTGGACGGTTCGCTCCTCGTCGCCGCCGGATCGTCGGGGCCGGGGAGATCGCTGGCTTGTTGAAGCCCGCGACGGTCAACTGTGCCGCTGAGAACGTCGCGCGCTCCGGCGGAGTGATTCCGCCGCCGCCGGTCCAGCTTCCTCAGTTCAGCGGCCAGCGGGATCTGATCCCGCTCGGCCGGGTGCGGGATCGCAGCGGCGAGCGGATGGTCGGGGTGCGCGTCTCGGAGACGTTCTTCGCCTACCAGGCCGGGCGCTCCAGGTACGGCAAGACGGAGACCGGGATCGGCCAGTTCGTCCACCTCGTCCGCAGCGGCTACGGCGGGATGTTCTTGGATCCGCACGCCGACGCGATCAGGGAGATCAAAACCTATCTCGGCGACATGGCAGACAGGGTCATCGAGATCGATCTGTCCGATCCTGACCGCCAGGGCCAGCAGCCCGCGTGGAACCTGTTTTGGCTGGAGCAGCGGACTGCTGGGCAGGCCGCCGCACGGGTCGAGGCGTTCGTGGACGCACTGGCGGCTGCGCTGCGGTGGGATGACAGGAACACCCGCGCGTTGAACATCGCCACGCAGGCGGCGCAGGCGCTGATGGAGCTGGCGCAGCGGCTGCCGGCGAAGCTCGCACCCACGGTCTTCCAGGTTCCCACGTTGCTGTCGAACCCCGAGTGGCGGGAGGCCGCGCTTCCGCATATGTCACCGGGGACCGCGAGCTTCTTTCGCGATCGCTTCCCGCGGCTGGCGCCCGACGCTGCGACGGCGGTCACGAACATCATCGACCGGCTGCGCGCCGCCCGCCCGGTCGCCGCGTTGATGGGAACCGCCGTGTCGACCTACAACGCCGAGCGCGCGATGCGCGAAGGGAAGATCGTGCTGGCCTGCCCCGGCTCGGGGTCGACCAGGGACCGGCTTATGGCGAACCTCCTCGTCTACGACATGCTGCACGCCTTCAAGCAGCGCGCGCACCTCGCACCCGAGCAGCGCCGCCCGTTCTGGATTTTCCTGGACGAGCTTCAGACCTATGACGGACCGAACTTCCCCGTGCTGTTGGAGCAGACCGCGAAGTATGGAGGCAGGGGCTTTCTGTTTAACCAAAACCCCGACAGACTGAGTGAGCCGACTTGGAACGCCGTTACCACTAACCGCTCCCATTTGTCCTCGACCACGGTGAACGCCAGGGCGGCGCAGATGATCACCAGAGAGTGGTCGGGGCAGATCGAGCCCGACGTCCTCACCCGGCTGGAGCGGTTCACCTATCTCTCGCAGGTCACACTCGGCATGCGAGCCAGCAAGCCGTTCCTCGTGCGTGGCGTGACCGCGCGTGAGCTGCACGGCGAGCACTACACCCCGCCCGCCGAGGAGCCCGCGGCGTCCGATCAGCCTCGACGTGGCGCGCTCGAGCAGACGCTGAAGGCGGTCGAAGGTCACGACGAGCGAATCCTCCGCTGGCTGCAGGAGCATCGTCCCGCGCGCATAGGCGCCGATCACGAGGGCCGGTCGCATTCGCCGAGTGGCGGCGGGCGGCGCGTACTTCAGGGCGGACCTCAGAAGGAGCGCCGGCCCCGATGAGCGCGCGAGCAAGCAATGGCTCCCTCCCGGTCGCGGCCGGCGTGGTGCTCGAAAGCCTGTATCAGCACCGCCTCCTATCGAGCAGCCAGATACACCGCATGCACACGCCGACGGCAAGCGTCCGATGGACGCGGAGGATCTTGACCGGGCTCAGGCGTCGCGATCTAGTGGATTGCCTGCGGGCCGCCGACGGGGACGGAAGCGTCTACTTCCTCACGGTCAAGGGTGCCAGGGCGGTCGAGTCGATTGGGACGCCAGCGCGCGCACATCGGAGGGTTGTCACGCGGGAGCACGCGGTCGGTCCGCTGCGCGCCCACACTCTGGCTGTCAACGAGACGGGTGTCGCTTTTCTGGAGGCGGCGCGGGCGCGTGGCGATGACTTCGGGCCGCTGGCGTGGCAGCACGAGATCGCGCACCCGATCGGCGCGCGCCGTGGACAGCTGCTGATCGCCGACGCGCTGCTCAGCTATCTGCGCTTCGGCGAGGAGGGCGAGTTGATCTTCGAGAGCCGGCTCCTGGAGCTCGATCGCGGCACGCTGCCCACCGACACGCTCGCGGCCAAGCTCGCGCGCTACGCGCGCCTCTACCACTACACGTCGACCGGCCAAGGCTCCCCCGCGTGGCGGTCGCGCTATCCGGTGTTTCCCGGCGTGATCTGCGTCCTGGCCGGCTTGCCACAGTCCGCGCTGGAACGTCGTGCGCAGGTGGTGCTGGCCCTCTGTCGCGCGGACCACCTGCTCAACAGCACACCGGAGGTCGAGGTGTCACTCGCTCTGCTCGCCGAGCTGCGCAGCCAAGGGCCCTTCGCAGCGATCTGGCAGCGCCCCGACATGCCCGACAGCATGGACTGGCTCGGAGCCACCGTGACGACCGAGGATGGTGTTGCATGAGCGCCGAAAGCCAGCCGGCTCGCCAGGTGACGGTGCGCCTGCATCCCGAGACCGTGGAGCGAATCGCTCTCCGCGTCGCGGTGCTCCTCTCTCGCCGCTTCTCCCAGCCGGGCCCGCCGTCTGACCAGCCTCAGCTACTCACGGCAAGCGAGGTCTCAAAGAGATTCAAAGTTCATCGTGGGTGGGTCTATGAACATGCCGAGGAGTTGGGCGCGATCCCGATAGGTGACGGGAAGCGTCCCCGTTTGCGTTTCGACGCCGCCCAGGTCGCGCGCCGGCTCCGTCGTCCCCAGGCACACCCAAACGCCGGTCCGGCCGCCTCGGGCTCGCCAGGCTAACTCCCTCCGACTCCGCCGATATCCGCGGTGATCCCCACCAAAGCCGCCTTGCGGATTCACCCAAGCGGAGCTACCACCTGCTGTGTGCATTAGCACAGCAATACGAGTCAAACATCGAGTCAGAGGTTGACGTGATCCTCGCCGCTTTCGCGCATCGCATTCGCTGGAGTTGCGGGCCTGTCAACCGACGGCACGACAACCCAAGCACACCGCAACGGTGACAGCCAGCGACGGGCCTCACGGACTACCGAAAGGAGTCACCATGAGCAACATCGCCAAGCCTATTTACACACTACAACCAGCCGGGCTGCTCGACCGCAGCTCGCGTCGTATCACCGCCCACACGGGCGAGCCCGTCCAGAAGGTACAGCCGTTCGGCACGCCGCGCAATGGCGTTATGGGCATGTGTTTCGTGCAGCACGCCACCACCGGCGAGTTCATCGGCCAGGTGTGCGAAGGCTCCCTCAATCCGACCGGGCAGCGGCGTGTTCCACGCGATCGCGCCGCCGAGGCACGGGACCGCGGCGCGGCGCCGCGCGCATAGGCGCGTAGGGCCTAACTCGCATGAGCGAGCAGACGCAAATGAGAGGCATCGAAACCAACAACCAAGTCCAAGTCAGGGGCGTCAAGAGCGTGGTCGACGGCGAGGATAAGAACTTCGCCCTCACCACCGCCCATTACGCGCTGCCCTGATTAGGCTCGGCGGAGCGGTTGCGCCCCGGGCTCATCCGGGGCGCAACCGCTATCCGCGCCAACATGCCGCGTCGCGTTCGCGTTGCGACGGCGGCCGGTTCTCTGACTAGACCGGACTCCGCGGTGATCCCCACCAAAGCCGCCTTGCGAATTCACCAACACGGCGCTACCACCTGCTGTGTGCATTGGCACACCAATAAGAGTCAAGCGAACACCGAGTCAAAGGTTGACATGACGCCCGCCGCTTTCGCGCACCGTTTCAGTGCTGGTAGCGAGCTTGTCAGCCCACGGCCCGACAGCTCGCGAGCGCACCAAACGGTGACTGTCAGCGACGGTCCTCACGACCTACCGGAAAGGAACAAATGATGAGCAAGAGTGCTGACAGAATCGTCACCGTGCCAGCCGACCTAGTCGACGCAGTCCGTACTGGCCTGCATTCGGAGGAAAACGCCGCACTCCACGCGCTGGGACTCAACCGTCTGGTCGATGGCCAGCCGCCGGAGCCCGGCCGATACGAGCGCCTAGAGGGCGTCCGGGGGCTGCTTGCAGTCATCGGCCGTGAGCGGCGCGCAACGCCGGTCGCCGTGCGCGTCGATCTGGACGAGCATCGACTGCCGTTGCTAGCAGCACTCCACTGCAAGCTGGAGGACGACGCCCGCGGGCTCAGCAAACCCGACGCTTCTCGCTACGCGCAGGAGCGCACTCGGGTAGTTGCGCGACTCGACGCCCTCGGAGAGTACATCTCCAATATCGAAGCCATCGGCGGCGCACGCGATGACGCCGAACGGCAACTCCAGGATCAGCTCGACGCGCAGCTCGAGTGTGCGCTAGACGCGCTCGGCTACGACGAAGAGCGTGGTGATTGGTGGAGAGTGACCCACGACGGCGGCGAGGACGGTTGGTGGATCAAGGGTGCCATCGACGGGAAAGACGTGAATATCGACGTCACCGTCACTGGTTACTCGGTTTCCTGACCGTTCCTCCCTTGGATCGGTTGCGCCCTCGGCTCATCCCGGGGGCGCAACCGCATCCTCAAACTTCATCGACACCGTCGTCGGCGTCACCTTCTCTCACTCGCCCGCAATCGCCCGCGATCCCAGGTGAGGCCCGCTTGCGAGCGCTGGTCGAGCGAGTTACACGTTGGTGTGAGTGCATCGCACTCACACCAATACCCAATCGACAGGTAACAATCAATGTACGCTCCTTTGACCGACAGTGACATAACCGTCACCGTAGCTGGCGAAACCGCCAGCGCCTCAGCACGTAAAGACCCTCAGACTCCCCGTTGACACCTGCTGGCTGCGGCCTCGGTCTACCCGACCGGCCCGCACCCACGCACTGAAAGTCATCGCGGAGCATGAGGGCCAAAGCACTGTGGTGCTTTGGCGTGCGCGATGCGCTAGAGGTGCTGTCAGCACGATCACGGGAGCCTTATCCGAAAGGCACAACAATGGCTACCGAGACAGTGAAAAGCGAACAGGCCAGGAAGGCTGTACGCATGTTTCTGCTGACGGCACTCGAACACGACGCCGTAACCGACCCTGTACACGACCTGATCTTCGCGCATGTGACCGAAGGCAAGTACCACCCGACCACGATACCGGCAAAGCTACATCGACTTCTTCTCGATGTTCTAGGCGAAGCCACATCAGATGAGTGGACCTGGGTGGCCGACACCTTCATATCGCAGGCACGCGAAGCACTCGGGATCGAGGATCCCCTCAACAGCACCCATGAGGCACCGCCTCACTCGCAAACAGACACAAGGCGCACGTTGAGAAACCTCGCCCCGAAAGCTCTCCGCGCAAAACTCGCGAAGATCGTCACGCACCCAGCGGCCTCGCTCAGCGCGGCCTACCGTGGGTGGAAGGCCACGCGCAGGATCGATCAGCAAACCGGCATCAGCCGGCAGCAGATCACGGCGGCCGATCAAAGCCGCACATGCCCGAAGTCCAAGGCGCTGACCGAGAGGGAACAGGTCATCGACACAGCTCGCACACTCGACCCGATGACATTCGACATCGATACTCGCCTGGCAACGCATCCCGGCAAGTACGAGGGAGCGAGCGACCTGCCCCTCGCCGTCGCGCTCAACATCATCGATGAGCACGGCCTGCCCGACGAAATCAGAGGCGATGCCGCAACACGCGGCTACGCCTGGCGAGTAAAGCGTTTCGTCGGCGTTGTAGACCTGCAAGGGTTCGTCCACTCCGAGGAATACCCAACCCTGGAGCGGGCGATCGAACGCTTGCAGGACTTCGGCGGGCCAGACGGTGATGGAGACGCATAGGCAGCGGTCGCGCCAGTAACAAGGCCCTCCGCGCGGCGAGAGCTCAGCTCACATGAGCCGAGCTTTCGCCCGCGCGGAAGACCGCCTCCCTCAGCCGAGTAAGCGCCACTACCGCACTAGACCGGCATCCCCCGTAATCCCCGACAAACGCGACTTGAACACCTCCCGGGATCGAGGTACACGTTGAATCGAGTGCATAGCACTCACAGCAACAATCAATTACCAAACACAACAAAGAGGTAATTACCAATGTACGCTCCTTCGATCAAAAGTGACCTAACCGTCACTCTCACTGGCTCAGTCGCCGGCGAGCTAATTGCACGAGCCGGCCTCGGCGACGAGGACAACACCTGTTGGCACTTGCGGGACGGTCGAACAACGACCGATCCGAAAAGGGCGCTAACAGACGCACTTGTCAAGATCGCGGAAGACGAGGTCTAGCCACGCAACAGCCCGCAGGCGGTGCTCCAGCAGATCAAGGGAGTCAGATCCCAAGGAAAGGCAACACATGACGACCGAGACCCGAACAAGCGAGCAAGGTAACGTGTTCAGCGTTGCGAGCATTCGCGAGTTCCTGCTGGCAGCACTCAGCCACGACGCCGTTACTGACGCGATCGATGCCATGCTTTTTGAGCACGTCATCGAAGGCCGGTTTCACCCTTCGGTGATCACCGGGAACCTGCGGCCACTCATTACCGAGGTTCTGGAGACCGCCGAACTGGAGGACTGGCAGTACGTGTCACACAAGCTCACCGAGGAGGCCTGTGAAGCACTATGGGGCGACCCGAGGAGCAAGCCGTCGCAAAAGCCCGATCCAGGCGAGATGCGCGAAAAGCTAGGACAGCTCTACACCCAAGACCTTCTCTCACCGAGCAGGGCTCGACGGGCGTGGAAGCTCATCCGGCAAATCAGCAAGCTCGCGGGCATTAGCCGAGAAGAGGTCCAGGCAAACGCCAGGACCGACGCCGAGGCCATCATTGCGATGGACGAGAACGACGCCGTAAGGGCCAGTCGAAGCAGCGCACAGACTCCAGCGAGTCCCGAGGAGCCCGTGATCGACGCTGGTACACCGCTACAGGTGGCGGCTTACCGGATACTGCGCTACCTCGCAGATCGAGGCGGCGCGGTCTACATCGAGGACACCAGTGGCAAGAAGGTCCAAGGATGGGTTACCGGAGTTGCCACAAACGAGGTGTCAGTCGAGGAGATCAGGACCCGAAGGAACACCTATATACGGCTCGCCGACATAGAAAATATGGAGGAAGTCGAGGCGGTGTTCGTCAGGCCACTCTCACGCCGTGAGGCTGCCGTGCTCTTGGAGCAAGGCGAGAGCAGCCACTCGTGGAAGCGCAAACGGGCAGCAATACTGCTGGCGTCGAACTTCGGCAACACCGTTGCGGAGATCGCGTCAGCGCAGACCGCCGATGCTTGGTTTGTTCGGCGGGTGATTGCTTCCTTTAACGAGTGCGGTCTGAAGTCGCTGGAGGGCAGCACCCCGACAACGATCACCCTCGACGCAGGTCAGTTCAATTTGCTGATCAGCGGCCTGGGGCTCGCAAGGCTTGCCCTCAATGGTTGTGGGGACGAGTTCGTCGGGTTCGCGAAGGACTACGACCAGCTCGCCGACGAGATCGTGGCGCAGCTCCCTGGTGACGGACCCGCTCCGCGGGCAGCTAGGGAACGCCTGGCGATCCAGGAAGGACGCGCGACGTCGAATCGACGGGCGTCGTAGGCCCAAGCAAAGCCCTCCGCGAGGTGGGGACTCGTAACTGAGTCCTCACCCGCGGAAGGCGCATCTTGCGATCCCACCACAAGGACAAAGTCAAAGTGAATCCCCAAACCTCTCTCTCAGTAACAGACCCTCGGCTCGCCAGCGCTACACCGTGCGAGGGGCGACGTCATCGGGCAAGTAAGCGCGCCAGTGGCAATGTCGCGGGCCGCTATTGCGACCTGCCCCTCGCTGTGTGGCCCTGCGCTCAGCGCTCTGCGCAATGCCAGCGCCGCGGACGGTTCGTGCCCGAGTCAAACCGCCACCCGGCGAAGATGCTGCCAGAGCTCGCCCGGCGAGCGATCAGCGCCTACAGCGATCCGGGGGACCTCGTCCTCGATCCAATGTGCGGCATCGGCACCACCGTCGTGGAGGCGAGCCACCTCGATCGCCGGGCAATCGGCGTCGAGCTAGAGCCCCGCTGGACGGCCCTCGCAGCGCGCAACCTCGAACACGCCCGAGGCCAAGGAGCCACCGGGCAGGCGCGCGTGCTGGAGGGCGACGCGCGCCAGCTCGGCGCCGGCCTGCTCGACGAGTACGTCGGGACGGCGGCCCTCGTGCTGACCTCACCACCCTACGGCGACGCCCACCTCGGCGACAGTCGAGCCGGGGACGGCATGGCGCGCTGCCGCGCATCCGAAGGCCGCCGCGTAACCGCAGCAGACCTCGCGACGGCCGCCCAGCTCCAGCGCGTCCGCCGCTACGGCGACAGCGCGGGCAGCGTCGCCAGCCTCCGCTACGGCACCACCGAGGAGGCACTACGCGCCCCCTCGGGGGGGGGGGGGGGGGGGA
>JBOGYA010000113.1:0-8621 GCA_050696515.1 Solirubrobacteraceae bacterium | reverse complement strand
AGAACGGGTAGAAGACGGTGCCCGACCACAGGAAGATGTTGCCGAGCGCGGTGCCCGCGAGGCGCACGGCGACGATGTAGAGCAGCTTGCCGAGGTTGCCGAACCAGGCGGGCATCGGCAGCGGCCCGAACAGGCACATCCACATGTTGACCCCGAAGCCGAGGAACATCGTGTGCTCGAGCGCGTGGACCCACGAGCTTTCAAGCGCCGCCTGGTAGAAGACCGGCAGGTGCCAGACGTAGAGGTCGATCGCCCACAGGGGGAACGCGATCAGCGGGTTGGCGAGCACGCGCAGGCGGTCGAAGAAGCGAATTCGTAGGATCGGCGCGATCAGCGGACCGGTGAGGCCGAGCACGATCAGCAGCGCCGCGATGTCCCCCAGCAGCAGGTGCTCGACCATGTGCGCGAACAGCAGTTCCTGGCTGGCGCCGCCGAGCGAGGTGAGCGCAGCGCCGATCACCACGAACCCCGAGTAGAAGCAAGCCTGCCGCCAGCCCGGCACGGGGTGGCCTCCCAGTGCAAGCGTGCGCACGCGCAGCGCGTAGAGCAGGCCGAGGACCATCAGCGGCCCGAGCTGCATGGCGGCCAGCAGCTCCGTGGAGACGGCGATCGGAGGCAAAGGGGTCACTATCTCTCAGCCTATACACGGCCGGGGCCGTCAGTTGCAGCCGGGAGCGGGAGTGCTAGCTTTGCGTCATGGCGGTCTTTGCGTGTCTCTACCACTGGTACACCTCCGCGATGTTCGTGGCGCCGGTGCTGGCCGTCGGCGGCTGGGGCTGGTGGAGCACCAAGCGCGTGGGCCAGCGCCAGGACAAGGGCCTACCCCGGTAGGACCAAGCGCCAGGCGTAGAGCAGCGCGGCCACCGAGGTGGCGAGGTTGAGACTCGAGACGCCCTCGCGCATCGGCAGGCGCACCAGCGCGTCGGCGCGCCCGCGCACCTCCTCGGAGAGGCCGTAGCGCTCGCCGCCGAACGCGAGGATCGCGCGGGCGGGCAGCCGCCCGGGGCGCAGCTCCTCGCCGTCGGGGTCGATCGCGACGAGCGGGCGAGCACCCCGCCGTCCGAGCGCATCCTCCCCAAGGTGGGCGACGGGCAGCGCGAAGTGCAGGCCGGCGCTGCCCCGCAGCGCGGCGGGGTCCCACGGATCGTGCACGCCGGTAGCGAGCACCCCCGCGATGTCGGCGGCGGCGGCAACGCGCACGCACGCACCGAGGTTCCCCAGGTCGCGGGGCCGCTCCAACAGCACGATCGGCGCGGGACGCTCCGCGGCGAGGAGCACATCGGCGTCGATCCGCGGACGCCGCGCAATCGCGATCACACCCGTAGAGGGGGCCTGGGGCGCAAGGTCCGCAAACACCTCGGGGGACACGACCTGCGCGTTGGCGAAGATGCGCTCCAGCACGTCGGGTGCGAGTGTCTGCGCAAGCCGGCGCACCTCCTCCGGCGCCACGATCGCCGTGCGCTCCACTTGCGCTCCGAACCGCAGCGCGTGCTTGAGCGCGTGCAGGCCCTCCAGCACGGCCAGCTCGGGGTCCCGCCGCGCGTCGCGGAAGACCCCTTTCAGAGCGGGCGCGGAGTTGCGTGGCCGGGCACTCGCAGACGACTGCATATCGCTATCTTCGCAAGCCACAAAGGAGCCGCTAACCATGACTGACCCCTCAACGTCCACCGACCTCTCGAACCTGCGCGACAAGGTCGCCCTCGTGACCGGCGGAGCCAGCGGCCTGGGGCGGGCGACCTGCATCGCGTTGGCCGAGGCGGGCGCCGAAGTGGTGATCGCCGATCTCGACACGGAGGCGGGTCCGGAGTTGGCAGAGCGGCTGGGCGGGCACTTCGTCGAGACCGACGTGTCCGATCTCGACTCGGACCTGCGCGCCGTGGCGTTCGCCACCGAGCGCTGCGGCGGAGTCGATCTGGCCTTCCTCAACGCCGGCGTAACGAGCGGGTGCGGCCTCGGTGAGGAGTTCGACCTCGCGCTCTACCGCCGGGCGATGGGCGTCAACCTCGACGGCGTGGCGTTCGGCATCCACGCCGTGCTGCCCGCGCTACGCGCCCGGGGCGGCGGCGCAATCGTGGCGACTTCGTCCCTGGCCGGCCTGGTCGGCGTGCCGCTGGAGCCGATCTACACGGCCAACAAGCACGCGGTGGTCGGCCTCGTGCGCGCCCTCGGCCCGGTGCTCGCACCCGAGGGCATCCGCCTGAACGCGGTCTGCCCGGGCTTCGCCGAGACGGCAATGATCGCCCCGATCCGCAGCGCGCTGATCGAGTCCGGACTAGACATCATCCCGGCCGAGACTGTCGCGGAGACAGTGCTGCGCCTCTTCGCCGGCGAGGCGGTAGGCGAGTGCTGGTTCATCCAGCCCGGCCGCGAGTCCGCGCCGTTCGAGTTCCGGGGCGTCCCCGGGCCTCGTCGGGCGTAGTCGGGTCACTGACTCGCCCAAGCCGTCCCCGGGGGCGCTGCGTATGCCCGCAGGTAGTACGCGCCCGGCAAGATTCGAACTTGCGACCTCTCGCTCCGGAGGCGAGCGCTCTATCCACTGAGCTACGGGCGCAGAGAGATGCCGTCGAGAGCGGCACCCTGCACAAGCGGAGCTTAGCGGCAGCGAGCCACGCCCAGCCGCCGCTCCGATGACCTCCGGCCCGGGCGGGCGGGCTTCGGATCGGGCGGCGGGCGCGCTTCGGATCGGGCGCGCCGCTACCGTTGCCGGCATGGACATGTCGCTGTTCTTCGTGGGCACGGGCGGATCGGTGCCGAGCGCTCGGCGGGGGCTGCCCGCGGTGCTGGTGCGCCGCGGGGGCGACCGGCTGCTGTTCGACTGCGGGGAGGGAACGCAGCGCCAGCTGTTGCGCTCGGTGGGGCTGGCGGATGTGGAGTGCGTGTTCATCACGCACTTCCATGCCGACCATTGGCTGGGGCTGCCGGGGATGTTGAAGTCCTTTGCGCTGCGCGACCGGGAGCAGCCCCTGACGGTGTACGGGCCGGCGGGACTGAAGGAGATGATGGCCAACACGCGCTTCATCTACGGGCGGCGACTGCCGTACGAGCTCAGCGTCGTGGAGCTCGAGCCCGCGCAGGCGGTGGAGCGTGAGGGCTACCGGGTGGCGACCGTCCCGGTGCGCCACCGAGCCGCCCCGGCGGTGGGGTACGCGCTCGTGGAGGACTCCCGCCCGGGGCAGCTGGACCCGGCGCTCGCGGAGCAGTTGGGTGTGAGACCGGGGCCGGACTTCGGGCGGCTGGTGCGCGGGGAGACCGTGAACGGGGTGACCCCCGAGCAGGTCGTGGGCCCGACGCGGGAGGGCCGCAAGGTAGTGATCTCCGGCGACACCTCGCCCTGCGAGGCGCTGGCGATCGCGGCCCACCAGGCGGACGTGCTCGTCCACGAGGCGACGTTCACCGAGGAGGAGGCCGAGCGGGCACGCCAGACGGGCCACAGCACCGCGCGCCAAGCGGCAGAGCTGGCGCGCGACGCGGAGGTCAGGATGCTCGTCCTCACCCACCTCTCGACGCGCTACTCCGGCGGGGAGGTGCAGGGAGAGGCCCGCGCCGTCTTTCCCGCCACCGAGGTGCCCCGCGACTTCGACACCGTCGAGATCCCTTTCCCTGAGCGCGGTCCGGCCAAGCCGATCCGCTGGTCGAACCGGCTGGCGTCCGTCCACAGAGGTCCCGGAGCGGGTGAGACGGAAGACAGCGGCGAGCGTGCGCAGGACACAGAGGCGGTGGCGTCCTCGATAATCCAATGAGCTTGCCTCACTGCACAGAACCGAGTCTCCGCCGGGGGAGCTCCCGATGAGCTCGCCCGCGCTCGTTCGTTCTCCCGCCGGCCCCGCCGAGATGCTGCTGCGGGACGTACACCTGTTCGATCCACGCGCCGGCCTCGACGCCCGCCACGACCTGCTCGTGCGCGCCGGCGCGATCGCGCAGCTGGGCGCCCCGGGGACGCTCGCGGTGGAGGGAGCGGTGGAGGTGGTGGAGGGCGGCGGGCGCCTACGCGCGGTACCGGCGTTCTTCGACCCCCACGTGCACCTGCGCAGCCCCGGCCAGGAGCACAAGGAGGACATCGAGAGCGGTACCCGTGCGGCGGCCGCGGGGGGATTCGGGGCGGTGATCGCGATGCCCAACACCGAGCCGCCGATCGATACCCCGGAGCTGCTGCGCTCCGTGCGCCAGCAGGCTGCAGAGCAAGCGCACGTCCCTGTCGGTTTCCTGCCGGCGCTCACACGGGGCCTCAACGGGGAGCAGCTCACGGAGATGGCGGCGCTGCGCGAGCTGGGCGCGGTGGGCTTCACCGACGACGGGCATCCCGTGGCGAGTGCCGGGGTGCTGCGCGATGCCCTCCAGCGTCAGCGGGCGTGCGGCGGAGTGATCGCGCTGCACGAGGAGGACCGCTCCCTCTCGCGCGGGGGCGCGATGCACGAGGGGGCCCTCAGCGCGGAGCTCGGCATCCCGGGCGTCCCGTGCGCCAGCGAGGCGACGATGGTCGCGCGCGACGCGGTCCTCGCGGGCTGCGAGGGTGGGCGCGTGCACTTCCAGCACCTGAGCTGCGCCGTCTCGGTGCAGGCGCTAGCGGCAGCCAAGGCAGCCGGCGCGGCGGTGAGCGCGGAGGCGACGCCCCACCACCTGCTGCTGACCGAGGAGGCCGTGCGCGGCCGGGACGCCGGCATGGACACCCACGCGAAGATGAACCCTCCGCTCGCCACCGAGGCGGATCGGCTGGCGCTGGTGGAGGGGCTGAGGGCGGGCACGATCGACTGCGTCGCCACCGATCACGCTCCGCACGCACGCGCGGAGAAGGCGCTCGCGTTCACAGAGGCGCCGATGGGCACCACCGGCCTGGAGACGGCGTTCGCGGCGCTGCACACGGAGCTGGTGCTGCCCGGCGTGCTCGGCTTCGGGGTGCTCGTCGAGCGGATGACCGCGGGCGCGGAGCTGTTCGAGCTGCCGGTCCCGACGATCGCTAGGGGTGAGGAGGCCAACATCACGCTCATCGACCTCGACGCCGAGTGGGTCGCGGGGGAGCACGGCTGGGAGAGCCGCTCGGAGAGCTGCTGCTTCGCGGGCCGGCGCCTGCGCGGGCGGGTGCTGCTGACGGTGGCCGCCGGCACCGTTGCCTACCGGGCTTCGGCCCTGACCGCGGTAGCAGCTTGAGGAGCGCGCTGTGAGCCTGCTTTCCCGCAAGCGTACGGCGCTGGTGGTGGTGGACGTCCAGGAGGCGTTCCGCCCGTACGCCGCCTTCGGCGGGGTGGCGGACGCTTGCGCGAAGCTGGTGCAGGCCGCGCGCATCCTGGAGCTCCCGGCGTTGGTGAGCGAGCAGTACCCGAAGGGCTTGGGGCACACGGCGCCCGAGGTGGGCCTGGAGGAGGAGCCGCGGATCGAGAAGAGCGTGTTCTCCGCCGCGCGCGCGGAGGGCTTCGACATCGGAGAGCGCGAGCAGGCGGTGGTGTGCGGGATCGAGACCCACGTGTGCGTCTCGCAGACCGTCCACGATCTGCTGGAGCGCGGTGTGGAAGTGCACGTGCCCGCCGACGCGGTCGGCTCGCGTCACGAGCTCGACTACGAGCGTGGCCTCGAGCGCATGGAGCGCGCAGGGGCAGTGGTCACCACGGTCGAGGCGGTGCTGTTCGAGCTGCTGGAGCGGGCGGGCACCCCGGAGTTCAAGGCCGTGCAGAAGCTAATTCTTTAGGAAATACCATTGCGATACACTGCCCAAAAAGAACATAACCTCCTCCACGCCCTCAGGACGCCGCGATGACGCGCCCGCCGGCATACGTGCTGCTGGAGGACGGCGCGCGCTTCGACGGCGAAGCGTGCGGGGGATGGGATCCCGCCCACCCCGCGGTCGGCGAGGTCGTGTTCACGACGGGGATGTCGGGCTACCAGGAGTCGATGAGCGACCCCTCCTTCGCGGGGCAGTTGATCGCGTTCACGTACCCCCACATCGGCAACTACGGCGTCAGCGGGGAGGCAATGGAGTCCGAGCGCCCGTGGGCCCGCGCGGCGATCATGCGCGCGGCGCGCGACCACGAGGACGCCCCCGGCGCAGAGGGGGGCTGGCTGCAGTGGCTCGCCGACTGCGGGGTGCCGGCGATCGACGGGGTGGACACGCGCGCGCTGGTGCGCCACATCCGCGAGGCCGGCTCGATGCGCGGCGGGATCTTCCCGGCAAGCGTCGAGCCGGCGCAGGCGCAAGCCCTGATCGAGGCGGAGCCGCGGATGGACGGCCAGGATCTCGCGGCGGTGGTCAGCCCGAGCGAGGTGAGCCATCACGGCGACGGCCCGGGACCCCGAATCGCGGTGCTCGACACCGGGATCAAGAGCTCGATCGTGCGCAACCTGGTGGCGCGGGGGGCACAGGTGGCGCTCCATCCGTGCGCGAGCAGCG
Organism: Solirubrobacteraceae bacterium; assembly: GCA_050696515.1. GTDB lineage: Bacteria > Actinomycetota > Thermoleophilia > Solirubrobacterales > Solirubrobacteraceae > Palsa-744. The sequence goes on along the minus strand of JBOGYA010000113.1, from coordinate 2,242 downwards.
CGGCGGACCTGATGGCCACGAACCCCGATGCGATCCTGCTGGCCAACGGACCGGGCGACCCGGCGGCGCTGGGTTACATAACGCAGACCGTCCGCGAGCTGGTCGGCCGCAAGCCGGTGTGGGGGATCTGCCTCGGCCACCAGCTGCTCTGCCGGGCGCTGGGCCTGCAGACGTTCAAGCTCCCCTTCGGCCATCGCGGCGCGAACCACCCAGTGAAGGACCTGCAGACCGGCCGCGTGGAGATCACCTCCCAGAACCACGGCTTCGCGGTGCTCGGCCCGGGGGGGTCGGGCATGATCGAGGGCTCCAAACCGGTGCGCTGGCACACCGACTTCGGCGCGGCGCAGCTGACGCACGTGAACCTCTACGACCGCACCGTCGAGGGCCTGGAGCTGCTGGACGTGCCCGGCGGCTCGGTGCAGTACCACCCCGAGGCGGGGCCGGGCCCGCACGACAGCGTGTACCTGTTCGACCGATTCCTGGAGCGGATCGCGGAGGCGTCCTGAGCGATGCCCCGCCGCGAGGACATCCACAAGATCCTGATTCTCGGCTCGGGGCCGATCGTGATCGGGCAGGCCGCGGAGTTCGACTACTCCGGCGTGCAGGCGTGCAAGGTGCTGCGCGAGGAGGGCTACGAGGTGGTGTTGATGAACTCCAACCCGGCCACGATCATGACCGACCCGGAGATGGCGGACGCCACGTATATAGAGCCGCTGCTGCCGGGCCCGGCGGCGCAGGTGATCGAGCGCGAGCGCCCGGACGCGCTGTTGCCCACGCTGGGAGGCCAGACCGCGCTGAACCTCGCGAAGGCGCTGCACGACGACGGCACGCTGGAGCGCTGCGGGGTGGAGCTGATCGGAGCCGACTACAACGCGATCAGCTGCGCGGAGGACCGCGAGCTGTTCGGGGCCGCGATGGCGGCAGCGGGCCTGGCGATGCCCGCCTGCGCGATCGCCTCCGGGTGGGATGAGCAGCTGCGCAGGGCGGATGTGAAGCGGGGCCTCGCCGAGGCGCTGGACGCGCTCCCGGAGATCGGCCTGCCGTGCATCGTGCGTCCCGCCTACACCCTGGGGGGCCGCGGCGGGGGGATCGCGCGCAGCACCGAGGAGTTCCGCGCAATCGTCGCACGGGGTATTGAAGCCTCGCCGATCGGGCAGGTGCTGCTCGACCAGTCGGTGCTGGGGTGGGGGGAGTTCGAGCTGGAGGTGATGCGCGATCGCGCGGACAACGTGGTGATCGTGTGCTCGATCGAGAACGTCGACCCGATGGGCGTGCACACGGGCGACTCGGTCACCGTGGCGCCGCAGCAGACCCTCACCGACCGCCTCTACCAGCGCCTGCGCGACCAGGCGATCGCGGTGATCCGCGCGGTGGGCGTGGAGACGGGCGGCTCGAACGTGCAGTTCGCGGTCAACCCGCAGACCGAGGAGGTGCTGGTGATCGAGATGAACCCTCGCGTCTCGCGCTCCTCGGCGCTGGCCTCGAAGGCGACGGGCTTCCCGATCGCGAAGATCGCCGCGCGCCTGGCGGTGGGGTACCTGTTGGAGGAGATCCCCAACGACATCACCAAGCTGACGCCCGCGAGCTTCGAGCCGACGATCGACTACGTCGTGGTGAAGTGGCCGCGCTTCGCCTTCGAGAAGTTCCCCGGCGTGGAGTCCACGCTCTCCACGCACATGAAGTCGGTGGGGGAGGCGATGGCGATCGGGCGGACCTTCGGCCAGGCGTTCGCGAAGGCGCTGCGCTCGCGCGAGCTGGACAAGCCTCCGCACCTGGGCGAGGCGGGCGAAGCGCAGCTGCTCGACGGCCTCGGCATCCCCACGCCGGAGCGCTTCGAGGCGATCCTCGAGCTCTTCCGGCGCGGCGTGGAGATCGAGGCGGTCCACGAGCGCACCGCGATCGACCCGTGGTTCCTGCACGAGCTGCGCGCGCTCGCCCGGGACCCCGAGGCGCCCTTCGCGGGGCAGCGCACCTACAAGTCGGTGGACACCTGCGCCGCGGAGTTCCCGGCGAGCACCCCCTACTACTACTCCGCGTGGGAGCGCCCGTCGATAACGAGCGCCCATCGGCTGCACGACAGTCCGCCGGCGGGCGGAGATTCTCCGGACGCGGATGGGCCGCGGCCGGCGCTCGAGCACGAGGTGGAGCGCGGCGAGCGCCCCTCGGTGGTGATCCTCGGCTCCGGCCCCAACCGCATCGGCCAGGGCATCGAGTTCGACTACTGCTGCGTGCACGCCGCGAT
>JBOGYA010000112.1:0-8732 GCA_050696515.1 Solirubrobacteraceae bacterium | reverse complement strand
GTCCTGCCCCGCCAGGCGTGGCGAAGCGCGACTCTGCGGCGGCCGAGCGCGACCCGGCGCCGGCCGAGCGCGCCCTCGCGGGAGGAGGCGATGCGTAGCTGCAGGTGAGATCACGCGCGTCCGTAGCTCAACGGGTCAACGGCATAGCGAGTATCCGGTGAGAGAGGGTCCTGTGCGAGCTATCCAACCGGCGGCCTCGTTGCCAAGCCGGCGGCTCTCCGCCGCATCTGTTTGCGGTCACGGCGCCTTATACCACCAGAGAAATCAAAGCCTAAGAGCAGCGGCCTTTGGAGCCGCAGATACGGGTTCGAGCCCCGTCGGACGCATGGCCAAAATCCTTTGCAAACACTAGGACTTCCTGCTCCTCAGGTCTGGCTGGGGCACCTATGAAGTACCAATTTGCCCTCGATGAATGGGGCAGAGAGCAAGCGCGGGGTCGGTATTGGCTCGGGGTAGCTGCTCGTCGTCCGGAGGGGGAGCCTGGGGTGGCTTGCCTTGCGCGCCTGCTTCTCCACATGAGCGAGCGCATCTCGTACTCAGCCCGGGTTTGCTGCTGGCGAGCCTACTCATCGTCTTCGGGCAATCTGAAGCCGACCTGGCGCTTCGGCCGCGGAGGCGGGGAGATCAGCTGCCGCAGCGCCCGGAAGATCTCGTCCAGCTGCTGGTCGTGCTGACCGAGCTTCGCCTCGGTCTCTCGCTCGAAATCTTCAAGCCGCCGCTCGATCGCGGCGTCGGAGGCCGCAGCACGCCGTAGCTCAACGAACGCCCGCATGATCGCGATGTTGACGGCAACCGCCCTCTTGCTCCGAAGGACGCTGGACAGCATCGCCACGCCCTGCTCGGTGAACACGTAGGGCGCGTAGCGGCGTCCGCCACGCCCAGTGTTTGATGTCGCAGACTGCGATCTCAAAGCGGCCGCCTCGTCCTTCGTCAGCTGGAGCATGAAGTCGGACGGGAACCGCTCGCGGTTGCGCTTGACCTGCTCGATCAGACGGCGGGTCTCGACGCCATAGAGCTCTGCGAGGTCCTCGTCGAGCATCACCTGGCGCTCGCGAACGACCAGAATCCGCTTCTCGATCGCTGGGACCGGAACCAGCTCCAACAAGTTCTCTTCCTCGGGCCGATCCGCCATTTCGCGCAGAGTTTCATATGCGGCGGACCGACCCTGCCACTCGTTTGAGATCGCAATCTGCGATCTCAAAGACTGCCGCGTAATGACGCCGCAGGCTTCCCGCGCTTCGGCTCTCGCGTACGGGCGTGCCCGCTCTGTGCGAGCGAGGAGGCATCTCAGCGACGGTCTTCAGCGTGCTCGCTCAAGACGAGCAGCATGCGTTCGAGTCGCCTGTCGGCGCACACCGCATTCCCCTGGGGAATGTGGGCGCGCGATCCGTAGACGTAGCAAGCTTGCCTGGAAAAGACAACCGGCAAGCAGCAAAGCTACGGCTACTCGGGAAGACTCGGGACCGCCCGACCCGATCTCCAGCGGTGTACCACAAGCGTGGTACACTACTCACGTGCCGTCGACGAAGCCACGAATCCAGGTCACACTCGACTCCGAGTTGGCTGCTGCTCTCACGGAGTTCGGCGGAGCAGAGACGCGCTCGCGCGCAGTGCGCGACCTGGCGCTGCGCGGCGCGGAGGCGATCCGCGCGGAGCGAACCGCACAGCGCGACGCCATCGCGCACCTGCGGCGGATCGCTACAGGCGAGGACGACCGGTACGACTTCGCGGTCTCCGAGAGCCTGCATGCCGCCCGCTGAGCCCTACGGCTCGGGCGAACCGCTCGTATTCGACACCTCGGCCTGGAACCGCCAGCGAGACCCAAGCGTGGATGCCCGCTGGCTTGCCACAGCGGAGTCTGGCCTGTTCGTCGTGTGCCCGGTCGTGGCGCTCGAGCTGCTCGCAAGCGCTCCCGACGAGGAGGCGTTCGTCGACCTCGATCGCACCTTCGCGGCCCTGCCCACCGCACCGGTTACGCGCGGCGCCGGTACAGCGGCTCTCGGTGCCTCGCGCGAGCTGCGCGGCGAGCGGCGCATCCCCGCCGCCGACTACCTGATCGCCGCGGCGGCCGCCGAGCGCGGTGCAGGCGTGCTGCACTACGACCGCCACTTCGACCCCCTCTGCCGCGTGCTCGGGATCGAAAGCGTTTGGCTGGCGACGCCCGGAACGATCGATTAGCCCCCTGTCGGTACCGAGCCTCGGCCTTCTATACGATCCGGCCGCGTGGAGCGCACCCTGATAGCCGATCTCCAAGCGAAGGTGGGCGAGAGCGTGCGCCTGCGCGGGTGGGTCAACGCGGTGCGCGACCAGAAGCGCATGCAGTTCGTGATCCTGCGCGACGAAACCGGGCTCGCGCAGGTGGCGCTGGAGAAGGCGGACCCCCCGAGCGAGCTCAACCGGCAGGTCTCGGAGCTGACGGCGGAGTCCGCGGTCACGCTCGCCGGCTCCGTAGCCGCCGACGAGCGCGTGAAGCTCGGGGGGATCGAGGTACGCCTCGAGACGCTGGAGATCGACTCCCCCGCGGAGCCCGAGCTGCCGGTCACGCCGGAGTCGGCCCTGGACAAGCGGATCGACTGGCGCTACATCGACCTGCGCCGCCCCGACCGGCGGCTGATCTTCGAGGTGCAGAGCACCGCCGAGCACGCGATGCGCGAGCACTGGCGCAGCGAGGGCTTCGTCGAGCTGCACACCCCCAAGTTCATGGGCTCCGCGAGCGAGTCCGGGGCGGAGCTGTTCAAGGTGGAGTACTTCGAGCGCACCGCCTACCTCGCGCAGTCCCCCCAGTTCTACAAGCAGATGGCGATGGCGGCGGGCTTCGGGAAGGTGTTCGAGGTCGGCCCCGTGTTCCGCGCCAACCCCTCCTTCACCTCCCGCCACGACACCGAGTTCACGAGCGTGGACGTGGAGATCTCCTGGATCGACTCCCACGAGGACGTGATGGCCTTCGAGGAGGCTTGGCTGGCGCACGTCTTCGCGGCGGTCGCCGCCGAGCACGGCGAGGCGATCCGCGAGACATTCGGCGTCGATGTGGTGGTGCCCTCGCTGCCCTTCCCACGGGTGAGCCTCGCCGAGGCCAAGGAGCTGCTGCGCGCGCGCGGGCACGAGCACGTCCCCGGACCCGACGACGATCTCGACCCGCCGAGCGAGCGGGCGCTCTCGGCGATCGTGGCGGAGGAGCGCGGCCACGAGTTCGCGTTCCTCACCGACTACCCCTCCTCCGTGCGGCCCTTCTACCACATGCGCCACCCCGACCGGCCGGGGCTCACCCGGAGCTTCGACCTGCTGTGGCGCGGCATTGAGATCACCACCGGCGCCCAGCGCGAGCACCGCCTCGACGTACTGCTGCAGCAGGCGCGTGAGAAGCGCGTGGAGATCGAGCCGATCCAGTACTACCTCGACTTCTTTCGCTACGGCGCCCCGCCCCACGGCGGCTTCGGCTTCGGGCTCACCCGCCTGTTGATGCAGATGCTGGGGCAGGACAACGTGCGCGAGGTCACCTTCCTCTACCGCGGACCCAACCGCCTGGAGCCATAGGGCGAGGCCCTGAGTCACAATGGCCCCATCCAGATGAAGCGCTCACGCCCACTGGCCGCCGTCCCCCTGCTCGCCCTCGCCCTTGGCCTGGGCGCCTGCGGCAGCACGGTGTCCACGAGCAACTTCAAGGGCGAAGCCCACGCGGTAGCGCAGCGCATCTCCGACTACCAGGCTGATATCGCCGCGGCGAGCGAGCAGAAGCTGTGCAGCGAAGACCTCTCCAGCGCCGTGCGCGCGCGGCTGAGCACCGCCAGCGGCGGCTGCAAGCAGGCGATCAAACGCCAGCTCGGTTCGATCGACGACTACGAAGTGACCGTCGAAAAGGTCGCGGTGAGCGGCGCCACCGCGACGGCGATCGTGAAGAGCGCGTGGTCAGGCAAGTCCCGCCTCGCCACGCTCGAGCTCGTCAAGCAAGGCGGCGGCTGGCGTATCGACGGGCTTAGCCTCAAGTAACCGCCGGTACCGCGGCGGTTACGAGCCGCGGTCGCATTGTAGGCGCCAGTACCACGGGTGGCCCGGATCGCGGTCGGGCGTGGTGGGGGCACCACGGCCAGCGAGCTACGTTTGCCGGTGGCGTCAGCCGGCCGGGGCCGCGGTCGCTGGTGGTGCCGGGAAGCGCGACCGCGGCCCCAGATCTCCTCCCTCAAGCGGCGATGAGCTCCTCCTGCGCACCAACGATGAGCTTCCCCTGCACACCGGCGATGAGCTCCTCCTGCTCCCCAAGGCAGTGCGCGCAGGCACGCACGTCCTCGAGCTCCACGTCGAGCGGCGCGTGGTTGGATGGGCGAAAGCCCCTGCGATAGGTGTGGTTGACCTCGCAGGCGCCGATGTGCGGGGCCAGCGCCTCACTCGCGAGGATCAGGTCGATGCGCAGCCCGTAGTCGCGGCCGTAGTGGCCCTCCCGCTGCTCCCAGCAGGTGTAGCCGCGCTCGTCAGGGTGCAGCGCGCGGTAGACGTCGACGAGTTCGCCCTCGTCGAGGATCGCGCACAGGTCCGCCCGCTCGGCCTCCCCCGTGTGGAAGGAGTCCTCGAACCACGCCGGCTCGTAGACGTCCTCGTCGGTGGGCGCCACGTTGAAGTCGCCCGCGATCAACAGCGGGTGGGAGTGCTCGTCGCAGGCTTGGCGGGCCACTGCCTCGAGGAACGCGCGCTTGCCCGCGTCGCTGCGCTCCCCGGGCGCGCGACCGGCGGGGACGTACACCGAGCCGATCGTGATCCCCTCGGTGGTGAGCTCCGTCCAATGGCCCTCCGCGATGCGGCGAGAGCGGTCGAGGTCCATCTTGCGATCGGTGATCGCGTGGTCCTCACGCACCAGGATCGCGACGCCTCCCCCGTGCTGCCGACCGGGGCTGTGGCGGGACTGGTAGCCCATCTCCCGCAGCCGCTCGCGCGGGAAGTGCCACTCCGAGCACCGGGTCTCCTGCAGGCACACCACGTCCGGGCGCTCGCATGTGAGCAGCTCGATCAGACGTGGCCAGCGCGCCCGGATTCCGTTGACATTCCAGCTGACCACTCGCATATCTTCGGTCATCGTCACGTTCCACGCTCCCCTTATGAGTAACGAAAAAACTGGGCCTTACACAGAAAGACGATAGACATGGCAGCTGGATACTTCCAGGTACTCAGTGGCCGAACTCGTGGGCCTTAGTTAGACGTTTTGGCACGTTTCTGGTACCAGCTCGCCAATGACAAGCGACCGGCTTCGCTCCCGCGAAGCGTCCCGTCCGCAGCGACCTCTACCTTCAAACCCATGCTCATCAACGAGCTGACAGATGGCATGGAGATCGACCAGGTGCTACTGGTGCGGCAGACCGAGCGCCGCCCGCGGCGCGACGGCGGCGACTACCTGCGCCTGCTGGTGGGCGATCGCACGGGAGCGGTGCCGACGATGGTGTGGGAGGGTCTGGAGCAGGCCGAGGCGCTGGCGCGTGCGGGGGAGCCGGTGCACGTGCGAGGGCGCTACTCCGTACACCCCCGCTTCGGGGCGCAGATCAACCTGCGCGAGCTCGCGGCGGCGGAGCCCGGGAGCTTTGCGCCGAGCGACCTGCACGACGGGCCGGCGCGCGAGGCCGGGCAGATGGAGCGCGACCTGCGCGAGCTGATCCTCACCATCCAGGAGCCTCACCTGCGCCTGCTGCTCGAGCGCGTGCTCGGGGAGCACTCGGAGATGTGGGCCGGCTACCGGGTGGCGCCCGCCGCGAAGTACTACCACCAGGCGTACCCCCACGGGCTGCTAGAGCACTGCCTCGGAGTGGCGCAGGCGGTGAGCGCGACCTCGGCGATCGGCCTGTTCAAGATCGACCGCGACGTAGCGGTCACAGGGGCGCTGCTGCACGACATCGGCAAGCTCGAGGCCTACGACACCGAGGAGGGCGGGCGGGACCACATCGACCTCACCGACACGGGCCGCCTGCACGGGGAGATCGCGCTCGGGTACTACCGCATCCGCCGCGAGATCGAGGAGATCAAGGACTTCCCCGAGCAGCTCGAGTGGGCGGTGCTGCACATCATCCTCTCCCACCACGGAACGCTTGAGCACGGCAGCCCAGTGGTGCCGTGCACGCGGGAGGCGACGCTTGTGCACATGATCGACAACCTCGGCGGGCGCCTCGGCAGCTTCGACCGCCTGGAGAAGGAGCTCTCCCCCGGCCGCCGCTGGTCGGGACTGGACCGCGCGCTCGGCGCGGCGGCGTTCTTCCCCGCCCGCCAGGAGCTCGCCGCAGACGTGCTCGAGGCCGCCTAGGCTCTGGGGGAGGGCCGGCCCGGGAGGGTGGGCCTTCAGACCCCCTCCCGGGGTTGGGCTGGGTCGTCAATCTCCGCAAATAGCGGCGCCCGCCAGTTGGGGCGCGATCACAGTCTCGCCACCGGGTTCTATCTTTGTGGCGAGGATGGCCAAGGACACCGAGAAGCTGATCCGCCAGCTGTCGCTGATCTCCTACCTGATGGCCGAGCGCCGGCCGGTCACGGCGCTGGAGATCAGACGCGACGTGGAGGGGTACAGCGCGATGAACGAGGACGCGTTCGCGCGGCGCTTCTACGCGGACCGCGCGGAGCTCGAATCGCTGGGGATCCAGCTGACGGTGGACCGGCCGGCGGACGCGGCAGCCGAGCAGGAGAGCTACTCGCTGCGCCCCGAGAGCTTCCACCTGCCCGCGATCGAGTTCACCGACACGGAGCTTGCGGCGCTGCAGACCGCGCTGCACCTGCTGGACGGCGAGTTCGCCTACGCGGAGCCGCTGCGGCTGGCGCTGCAGCAGATCACCTGGGGGCGGCCGAGCCCGCTGCGCGCGCCGGAGCAGCGCTCGGTGGCACTCGGGATCACCGCCTCCGCCGGCGGCCACGAGCTCTCGGCGCGCCTGGCGAAGGTCGAGACCGCGATCTTCCGCCAGAAGACAATCACCTTCGACTACTACACGATGGAGCGCGACGAGCTGGGAGCCAGACGCGTGGACCCCTACCACCTGCTGTTTCAGGGCGGGGAGTTCTACCTGCTGGGCCAGGCCCACGAGCGCAGGGCGATCCGCGTCTTCCGCCTCTCACGCATCCGCGGCAAAGTCGCGTACGCGACCAAGGCGGAGCACGACTTCAGGCGGCCGGCTGACTTCGACCCGCGCTCCTACGCCAACCGCGCGGAGTGGCAGCTGGGGGAGCAGCGGGGGGTCGCGGAGATCCTGCTGTCCGAGCGGATCGCATGGCAGGTTGAGCGCCACTTCGGGCGCTACGGGGAGATCCGCGTAGCGACCGAGGGGGAGCAGGCCGGCGAGGAGGGAGAGGGTGGGGAGGGTGATCGCATCCTGCTGACTGGCTATGCGGTCCCGCGCATGATCGTCTCGTGGGTGCTGGGGCTGGGCGAGCACGCCCGCCTGCTGGGCCCGCCCGAGCTGGCCGAGGAGCTCGCCCGGCGCTTGGAGCTACTGGAGCGCCGCCACACCGAGAGCCCGCTCGATGAGTCCGGCGGCGAGGACGCCGAGCACAGCGCCCGCGCGGCGGCGCAGGCGCGGACCACGAAGACCCGGCGGCGGCGAGGCGCGGGCCGCGAGGAGTCACAGGAGCCCTCCGAGGAGCCGCGCCGCGTGGAGGCCGCGATCAGGCCGGAGCGCTTCGCGCGCCTGGTGACGCTCGCCGGCATCCTGATCCACGCGGGCCGCGCGGGAGAGCGGGTGGCTGCCGCGGAGGTGCGGGAGCGGCTGCAGCTCAGCGAGGAGGAGCTGCGCGAGGACATCGACGTGCTGAACGTCGTCAACTTCGGCGGGGGCTCCTACGTGCTCTACGCGGAGATCCTCGACACGGAGGAGGGCGAAGTCATCGAGGTCGACCCGGAGCCCTACAGCGACAACTTCGACCGTCCCGCGCGCCTGCTGCCGGTCGAGGCGAAGGCGCTGATCGCGGCGATCGACCTGCTCGGGGAGCACATCCCGGAGGGCTCCCTGGCGTCAGCGCGCGAGAAGATCGTCGCCGCCCTGGGGGAGGACCCGATGGAGCAGGGTCTGCAGGTGGCGCACGGCGGCGGCGACGACCCCGACGTGGCCCGCCGGATCTCCCGGGCGATCGTCGAGCACCGGCTGATCGAGCTCGACTACTACAAGGAGAACGAGGACGAGTTCTCCCACCGGCGGGTCGAGCCCTACGCGCTGGTCAACGGGCGCGAGGGGTGGTACGTGGCCTCCTTCGACCCGGCCAGAGGCGACGTGCGCCACTTCCGGCTGGATCGCATCAAGTGGGCCAAGGTCACCGACGAGCGCTTCGAGCCCCGCCCCGAGGTGGACCCGGCAGCCGAAGTGGAGGGCTGGATGCGCACCGGCGAGGTGCAGGCCTCGCGTACGGCGCGCCTGTGGGTCTCCCCCGAGCGGGCTCGGTGGGCGCGGGAGAGCCGCCGCGTGGTCCAGGAGCGCTCCGACGGCTCGGTGGTGGTGGAGTTGAGCTTCGCGGGTGTGCAGTGGCTGGTGCGGGAGGTCCTCAAGGAAGCGGGGGACGCGGCGGTGCTCGAGCCCGAGGACGCCCGCGAGGCGGTGCTGGCCGCAGCCGTGCGCCTGCGCGCAGTGCCCGCGGGCGTTGGCTGAGGGTCTTGGCCCTAAGAGCACCTAACAAAAAGATCGGCACGCCCGGATGCGTCCCTGGACGCGGCGCTGGATCGCCACGGTCCGCCTTGCCCGTGCTACCAGCACGGGCTGCGACGGCCCGCGTCGCCCAGCTTGGTC
>JBOGYA010000111.1:0-8742 GCA_050696515.1 Solirubrobacteraceae bacterium | reverse complement strand
GTCCTCGGACCGCGCGCGGGGCCCGCGCTCGTGCGCCTCGCGCTGCAGGCCGGCTCGCTGCGCGCCCCCGGACCCGGCGGCGCTCTCCCCACCGCCGCAATGCCGCTGCGCTTTCCGGCTGTGGAACGGATCTTGCGCCAGCGCTTCGCCGGTCCGCCCAATCCCACGGCGACTGCCGCCCTCAACGATCTCGGCGCGCTGCTGATCGACGCCGCGACGCAGTCCGAAGCTGACGGCGAATCCGCGAGCTCGTCTCCGAGCCCGTTTCCGCAGGCCGGCTCGGTGGCGTTCGCCGTGCTCGCTCGCGCCCGCGCCGGGGGCGCCTGCGACCCTCAGCTCAACCTGGCCTTCATGTTGTCCGCCGACGCCATCTCGCGCGAAGGAGAAGCCGAGCGCGAACTGCAGCGCGCCGCGCGTGACTGCCCCGGCGATTCCACGCCGCTGTGGCTGCTCGGGGAGCTCCAGTCGGAGTCGGCCCCTGTGCCTAGCGAAGGTCCGAGCGGCGCTGCCCAGGCCAGCCTCGAAGCTCAGGGGCCGCTCGCGACGTTCGCGCTGTTGCGCCGGCGTCTCCCGTACTCGGCGGCGGGCTGGGCCGGCGCGGGCGACGCGGAGCTGCGCGTGGCCTACGAGAGCTCCTCACAGCCGTTCACCGCGCGCGCGTACTTCCGCCGCGCGCTCGCTTTTTACCTCGCCGCGCAACGGCTCGAACCCAACCCCGAGCTCGCGGCCGGCACGGCGCGCGCCTACGCGGGCCTGCGCCAGTTCTCCGCAGCCGTCGTGGCCCAGGGGACGGCGGTGGGGGGCCGCAGCCATGAAGCCCTCCTGCAGGCACGGCTCGTGGAATACCTCGAGCAGGACCGCGCGTTCGGCCAAGCGGCAGCCGCGGCCGAACCGCTCACCCGCACTGCGCACTTCCCGATCGACGAAGGCCGGATGATGCCGGGCTACCCTCCGGACGCGCCGGAACTGACCAACCAGGAAGCCATCGGGCCGCTTTCGATCGGAGCCGACCGCTTCACCCCTGTGACGATCGACCTCGGCGACACGGGCGCTGCAGCCTCCCCCGCCGTCAACTCGCTGCCGTTCCTGCCCGTTTACCGCGAAGTCGAAGGCGTGACCGGCTATGCGCGCTGGTGTCCGGCGTGGTCGCTGCGGCGGGACGAGCTGCTCGCTGGGCACCCGGCCGCCGCGCTCGCCGGCCTGACAGGCCCATCCGCCAAGAGCATCAGGCCAAACGGGGTGTCCGGGTGCCCAGAAGCTTCACACGAGGAGCTGGCCGCGATTGCGGCGTACGAAGCCGGCGACAGGACGCGGGCGGCGCAGCTGCTCGAACGAGAACCGCTCGAATCCAACTCCGGAGAACCGCACGGCACGCTCGCACGGCTGGACGACGCCCGCCAGAACCTGTGGCGCTTCGCCGGCGACTTCCAGCGGGCGCGGGCCGCGGCGGCGGAATGGCGTGCCGCGGCGCCCGGGGAAGCGCAGGCGTTCGTCAACGCCGGGGAGGTCGAATACTTCGCCGGCCGCTACGCCCCCGCGGCGCTGCTCTTCGCACACGCCACGTGGCTGCTGCGCACCGCGACCGCGCAGCCGACGGACGCGCAGGCCGAAGCGCTGCTGCTGCGCGGCGTCGTGCTGGCGCGCCTGGGACGCGAAGCCGAAGCGTTGCGGACGCTCGAAGCGGCCGAGGCGACGGCCGAAAGCGCACAGGGCGCAGAACACCACGCCACGGCCTCAGCCGAAGCGGAATCCCCCGAAGAAGAAGGCGGCGGCGGTAAGGCCGACCTGCTCGCCTACAACGCGCTGGCGCAGATCGGCTTCGAGGACCTCACCGCGCACCACTTCACGATCGCCGCCGAAGCGTACGAAGCCGCGCTGGAACACTTCGGCAAGTCCGCAGGCGCCAACCCGGCCGAAGAACACATCGATCCCTACACCGCCGCCTACGACGACCTGTCCCTGGCACAGGCGCAAATCGGCAAGCTGCACGAAGCGGCCGCCTCCGCTCGCCTGGCCGTCGCGCCGGATCCGATGGACCCGCTCACGCTGGCCACCGAGGGCTACGTGCTCGCTCGGCTCGGGCACTACCGCGAAGCCCGCGCGTCCCTGGGCACAGCTGTGGAACAGCTGCCCAGCCAGTTCTCCGCGTGGAACGACCTCGGCTACGTCGAAGACCGGCTCGGGCGGCGGGCCGCCGCCGTGCGCGACTTCCGGCACGCGGTCGGCGCCGACTCGCGGTACGCGCTCGGCTGGTTCAACCTCGGGGTGGAGCTCGAGCGCGAGGGTCTGTTGCACGCGCTCGCCGCGCAGGGAGCGTTGGGCCGGGCGATCGCCGTCGAACCGTCGCTGGGCACCCGCAGCCACCGGACGACGCTCGACAACCACGTGTACGTCACCGACCTCGACCTCTCCAAGCCGCTGCCGCCCAACTGGTCGTTCACCACGATCGAAAAGCAGCGGGTCGCCGGCAGCCTCGGCCTGGTGCTGCTGCTGGTCGCCGCGCTGCAGCTCGGGCGCGCGCTCGCCGCCGGGCAGGGAGGCGACGCGAAAGCGACGGAATGGCTCCTGCAGGCCGCGCAGACGCTCTCGCGGCGGCTGCCGGGGCGCGGTGCGCTCGCCCCGGCAGCCGTCGCCGTGGCAACCTCGCTGCTCGTGTTCCTGCTGCCGCTGCTGCGCTCGGGCAACGCCTCCGTCGTGGAGGCGACGCTGCTGCTGCTCGGCGTGGGCGCAGTCATCGCGGCGATTTACCGCAGCCGCGTGCTCGTCGCCCGGCGCCGGGAGATCGCGCTCACGCAGCGCGGCTGGCGACCGGCGATCGCGGTCGGCGTGGTGGCCGCCGCGCTCGGGATCGCGTGGACACCGCTGCCGATCGCCAGCACTGGCGGCGACGGTGAGGCCGCCGCCGTGCACTGGATCGGGCCGATCGTCGCCACCGCGATCGCGCTCGCGCTGCTGGTCCTCAGCGCGCTGCTGCACGTGCCGATCGCGCAGACGCTCGCCGGCGCCGCGCTGGTGATGGCGGCCTCGATGCTGGTCCCGATCAAGCCGCTCGACGGCGGCGTCGTGACCGGCGGCAAGGGAGGTGGCGCCGCCGCCAGCCTCGCGCTGCTCGGCGGCGGGCTGTTCCTGCTGCTCGGGCTCTGGTAGGCCGGCTCCCCGACAGGCCTGCTCGGTCGGCTCCCGCGCGCCGCCGCCGGTTGAGACCCCGGCTCCGGCCCAGCGCCGGCGCACGGCCGGGAGAGCTGCTACGCCGACTCCTCGCGCAGGCGCCGCGGGCGCGGCTTCTCCTTGGCCTCGGGGGCGGCCTCCGTGACGAGCGTCGGGGTGCGGCCCTGTTCGACGGTCTCCTTGGTGACCACGCACTTCGTCACGTCCTGCCGGGAGGGGAGCTCGAACTGGACCTCCAACAGGATCTCCTCGATGATCGAGCGCAGCCCGCGCGCGCCGGTGTTGCGCTCCAGGGCGCGCTCGGCGACCGCGGTGAGCGACTCCTCGGCGAACACCAGCTCGATGCCGTCGAAGGAGAAGAAGCGCTGGAACTGCTTGACCAGCGCGTTGCGGGGCTCGACCAGGATCGAGACGAGGTCGTCGCGGGAGAGCTGGTGCACGGCGCTCATCACCGGCAGGCGGCCGATGAACTCGGGGATCAGCCCGTACTCGATCAGGTCCTCGGGCAGGCACTTCTCGAAGATCTCACCCGTGTCGCGGTCCGCGCGCGTCTGCATCGGGGCGGCGAAGCCGACGCCGTTGGAGCCGATGCGCCGCTCGATCAGCTTGTCGAGGTTGGCGAACGCCCCGCCGCAGATGAACAGCACGTTGGTGGTGTCGATCGTGAGGAACTCCTGGTGGGGGTGCTTGCGCCCGCCCTGCGGGGGCACCGATGCCTGGGAGCCCTCGAGGATCTTCAACAGCGCCTGCTGGACCCCCTCGCCGGAGACGTCGCGCGTGATCGAGGGGTTGTCGGCCTTGCGCGCGATCTTGTCGACCTCGTCGATGTAGATGATCCCCGTTTCGGCCTTCTTGACGTCGTAGTCGGCCGCCTGGATCAGCTTCAGGAGGATGTTCTCGACGTCCTCGCCGACGTACCCGGCCTCGGTCAGCGCGGTGGCGTCGGCGATCGCGAAGGGGACGTTGAGGATCCGCGCGAGCGTCTGCGCGAGCAGCGTCTTGCCGCAGCCGGTGGGGCCGAGCAGCAGGATGTTCGACTTCTGCAACTCGACCTCGGAGTCGTCGGTCTGCATCATCTGCACGCGCTTGTAGTGGTTGTAGACGGCCACCGAGAGCGTGCGCTTGGAGGTCTCCTGGCCGATCACGTACTCGTCGAGCACGTCGTAGATCTCCCGGGGCTTGGGGAGTTTTTCGAGGTCGAACATCGGCGTGGGCGCGAGCTCCTCGTCGATGATCTCGTTGCAGAGGTCGATGCACTCGTCGCAGATGTACACCCCCGGCCCGGCGATCAGCTTCTTGACCTGCCGCTGGGACTTGCCGCAGAAACTGCAGAGAAGCTGCTCATTGGAATCGGTCGGTCGGGCCATGTTTTCCTCTTTTGCCTCTCCTAAACGCGCCCGCGACCTCGGAGCTTTCAGTGCTCCGAGATGACGCGGTCGATGATGCCGTACTCCTTCGCCTCCTCGGAGCTCATGAAGTAGTCGCGCTCGGTGTCGTTGCGCACCTGGTCGAGCTCTTTGCCGGTGTGCTTGGCGATGATCTCGTCGAGACGGTGGCGCACGTCGATGATCTCTTTGGCGTGGATCTCGATGTCGGTGGCCTGGCCCTGGAAGCTCGAGGAGACCTGGTGGATCAGGATCTTCGCGTTGGGCAGCGCCATCCGCTTGCCTTTCGCGCCGCCCGCGAGCAGCAGCGCGCCCATCGACATCGCGATCCCCACGCAGATGGTCTGCACGTCGGGCTTGATGAACTGCATCGTGTCGTAGATCGCCAGGCCCGCGTACACCGAGCCGCCGGGCGAGTTGACGTACACCGAGACGTCCTTCTCGGGGTCCTCGGACTCCAGGTGCAAGAGCTGTGCGACCACGAGGTTGGCGATCTGGTCGTCCACGGGGGTGCCAAGGAAGATGATCCGCTCGTTGAGCAGACGGGAGTAGATGTCGAACGCACGCTCCCCACGGGAGGTCTGCTCGACGACCATTGGCACCAGGGGGCTCATCGTCCTCGCTTCATTTCGCTTGACCGGCCGGATTCCTCCAGGGCTTCCCCTAGAGCCTATCGATCCGGCGTCCACAGCCCGCCGGGGGCGGGCTCGCCGGTGTGCGCAACCTCCTGCACCTGCTCCTCGCGGGCGCGCTCGGAGCGCTCCTTCTCGGGCGTCCACAGCTGCTCGCGCGCACGCGCCTGCTCGATCGGGATCGGACGGGCCTGCGAGGCGATCAGCTCGATCGCGCGCCGCGCGGCGAGGTCCTCGCGGATCTCCTCGACGCGCCCGGCCTCGCGCAGCCGCCCCAGAAGCGCCTGCGGGGAGAGCTCCTCGCGCTCGGCGGCGGGGCGGACCGCCTCCAGCAGCTCCTCCTCGCCGGGGCTGATCCCCTCGGCGGCGACCACGGCGGTGAGCACCGCCTCGCGGCGCAGCGCGCGCTCGGCCTCGGGGGCGGTCTCGGCGAGGATCTCCTGCTCGGAGCGGCCGGTGATCTCCAGGTAGGACTCGCGCGAGATCCCGCGGTGAGCGAGGGCGTGCAACATGCGCTCCAGCATCTCCCGCGCGCGCGCCTCGATCAGCGCCGCGGGCACCTGCACCTGCGCGTGCGCCACCGCCGCGTCGAGCGCGGCCTCGCGGAACTCCCCCTCGATGCGCTGCTCCTCGGCCTCGCGCAGGCGCCGGTGGATGTCCTCGCGCAGCTCCTGCACGGTGTCGAAGCCGGTGTCGATCGCGAGGTCGTCGTCGACCGCGGGCAGCTCCTTGCGCTTGACCTCCTTGACGGTCACCTCGAAGGCGGCCTCCCGGCCGGCGAGCTCCGCGCGCGCGTAGTCCGCGGGGAACGTGAGGGCCAGCGTGCGGCTCTCCCCCGTGGAGGCCTCCTCGAGCGCCTGCTCGAAGCCCTCGATCAGGTTGCCCGACCCCAGCTCCACCAGCTGGTCGCGCCCCTCCCCGCCCGCGAACGGCACGCGCTCGCCGTCCTCCCCCACGAGCGCGCCCTCGTAGTCGAGGACCACGAAGTCGCCGGCCTGCGCGGGGCGCTGTACGGTCTCAAGGCGTGCGAGGCGCTCACGCAGAGCGTCGATCTCGCCCTGCACCCGCTCCTCCTCTACGACCGGCTCGGCGCGGCCCACCTCGAGGCCCCGGTACTCCCCGAGCACGGCCTGCGGGAGCACCCCGATCTCGAAGGAGAACCCCAGCGCCTCGCCGTGGGGGGGCAGCTCCCCGAGATCCACCTCGGGGTCCCCGACGGGCACGATCCCGGTGAGCTCGAGCGCGTCGACGTACCAGGAGGAGAGCGTGTCGCGCACAGCCTCCTCCATCACCGCGTCGCGGCCGAGCCGCTGGATCACGAGCGGCGCGGGCACCTTGCCGCGGCGGAAGCCGGGGAGCTTCAGCTTGCGGCCAAGCTCACGCGCCTTGCCCTCGATGCGCTGCTCGAGCTCGGCGGGCGGCACCTGCACCTGCACGCGTACCCGCGACTCGGGCAGCTGCGTAACTGTCGTCGTCAGAGCGCTCGGCATCGGCTACGCCGCCACGATACCGTGCGCCCGATGCGAGCGCTGCGGCGCACTGAGCGGTGGCTGTGGACCGGCCCGGTGGGCCACCTCGTGGGCGGCGGGCTCGACTTCACGCAGGCGCTAGCTCGCTACCTGCGCGCGCGTCGCGCCCACCGGCGTGACGGCCGGGGACGCGACACGCGCTGAGAGTGGGCCTACGCGGTGAGCGGCGCGGTGGCTTTGAAGGCGAGGGCCACGCCGCGGGGCACGACCAGCACGGCGCCGGCGTCTTCCTCGATCAGGTTGAGCGACGCGGCGGAAAGGGCGACCTGGCCCTGACCGGCCT
The DNA here is from genome assembly GCA_050696515.1 of Solirubrobacteraceae bacterium. Lineage (GTDB taxonomy): Bacteria > Actinomycetota > Thermoleophilia > Solirubrobacterales > Solirubrobacteraceae > Palsa-744. The sequence continues at coordinate 1,745 of JBOGYA010000111.1, read as the reverse complement.
CGGGGCGCGAGCCGACCACGAGCAGGTCGGCGTTGTGGCCGCGGGCGGCGGCGGCGACGCTCGCGTCGAGCGCCTGCGCGAGCGCCTGGGCGGTGCTCTGCGCGCTCTGGTCGGTGGGGTCCTCGGTGGCCGCGATCCGCTGCACGCCGTCGCCGCGCTCCGCGAGACCCGCCGAGGCGATCGCGATCGCGAAACGGCCCCCGTCGAGCAGTCGCTGCGCGGAGTTGCCGACGGTGACGTGGCGCGGTGCGGTGTGGGAGTCCGAGCAGAACACGATCCCATCGGCGTTCTCCTGCTCGGCGAGCGCGCGCAGCCCCTCGGGGGTGGAGCGGTCGGAGACCACGTAGCAGGCCACGTCGGGCAGCCCGAGCAGCTCGCCGCCGCGCTGCAGCAGCGCCTCGGCCTCGTGCTGGGCGAGCACCTCGCGGTCGGGCTCGGGCTCCTGGGTGTGGCGCACATACGCGAGCGCCACCTCGGCGCCGGCCTGTGCGAAGAGACGGCCGAGGGCGACGGCGTCGTCCTCGTTGTTGGTGCCGTCGTAGGAAACGATCAACTTGGTGGCAGACATGGCTCTTCTCCTGTCGTTGCTGTGACCTTGCGCTTGAAGCTCATTCACAGCGTGACACTTTCCTGCCATCAGCACCAGTGATCTTGTTTATAGGTTGGATAAGCTGTACTTATGCTAAACGTCGTACGTCTGCGAGTCCTCAGGGAGGTCGCCCAGCGGGGCTCGTTCTCCGCGGCGGCGGAGGCGCTCTCCTACACCCAGTCGGCGGTGTCCCAGCAGATCGCGGCGCTCGAGGCCGAGACGGGGATGACGCTCCTGGAACGCGGCTCCCGCGGCGTGCGGCTCACGGGCGCGGGCCGCACGCTGGTGGAGCACGCCGAGGGGATCCTCGCGCGCCTGGAGGCCGCCGAGGAGGAGCTCGCGGCGCTCGCGGGCCTGCGCGGAGGGCAGCTGCGGATGGCCTCGTTCCCCACCGCGGGCGCCACGTTGATGCCGGTGGCGATCGCGGCCTTCCGCGGCGCCTACCCCGAGGTCGAGCTGACGCTCGCGGAGGGCGAGCCCGAGGAGATCGCCCCACGCCTGCGCGCGGGTGAGTTCGACCTCGCGCTGCTGTTCGAGTTCGGCGAGGCCGAGCAGGACCTGAAGCGGGTGGAGCTGCTGGAGGACCCGCTGTACCTCGCGCTGCCCCGCGGCCACCGGCTGGCCGGCAAGCGCGCGCTGCGCCTCGGGGAGCTGCGCGGAGAGGCGTGGGTGCAGACCTCGCGGTCGAGCCCCTGCGCGCGCCACGTCGTGCGCTGCTGCCACGCCGCGGGGTTCGAGCCGAACGTCGCGTTCGAGAGCGACGACTACCAGACCGTCCAGGGGCTCGTCGCCGCCGGAGTCGGGGTCGCGCTGATCCCCGAGCTCGCCTTCTTCGACCGCCCGTCCACCCGCGAGGACATCGTCGTGCGCGCCCTCTCCCCCCACCCGCCGGTGCGGAGCGTGATCGCGGCGCTGCCCGGGCGCGCGGGCGCCAGCACCCGTCTCACCCCGGCCGCCTCCGCGATGCTGCGCATCCTCGAAGAGGCCGCCGCCGCGCGTGACCGGCCGCTCCAGGACACGGGCCGGCGGCATAACGTCCCCGCGCAGGGGCCGGTGCTAGACTAAGTCCATGACTAAGTCCGTTGGGGTGCATGAGGCCAAGACGCACCTGTCGCGTCTGCTGGAGGATGTGGCCGCCGGCGAGGAGGTCGTGATA
>JBOGYA010000110.1:0-8747 GCA_050696515.1 Solirubrobacteraceae bacterium | reverse complement strand
GTGTAGGGGGGGGATCGTCCGCGCGGGTTTGTGGGCGTACCACGCGCGTGGGCGCGGGGCCTCCTACCCCGCGTCAACGCAAGTGAGCGAGCGGCCGCTCGGCGGCGCGAATCTAATCCTCGCGGGCAGGCATGTCGATAGGGTGGTGTGATCGCCCGCGCGCTGCTGACTCTCACCGCGACGCTGACGCTTGCCCTCGCCGCGATCGCGCCGCCGCCGGCCACAGCGCAGCCGCTCGACTACATGGCGCTGGCCGAACACGGGATCGCGCAGAGCTCGAGCTGGCGCTCGGGCGGCTGGTACTGCGAGTACCTGGGCTGCACGGGGGCCTATCCGCTGCTGACGATCTGGGGGGACGTGCGGATGTTCGAGTCGGTCGATGCGCTGGAGCTCGCCGCGCCCTCCGCCGCCCACCGCGCGCGGGTGGACCGCTTCGCGCGCGAGTCGGAGAGCTACTGGAACCCGTACCTGAACGGCTACGCCCCCTACCCGGGCGACCGCTACAGGGGCGCGGAGGCGTGGTTCGACGACAACGGCTGGCTGGGCGTGGCGTTCGTGCAGGCCTACCGGGCCACGGGCGAGCGCCGCTACCTGTACGACGCGCAGCGCGCCTTCCACTTCGTCGCCACCCAGGGTTGGGACGCGGGCGGCGGCATGTGGTGGAACACCACCCACCCCTACCACGCGGGGGAGGCGCTGGCGGCGGACAGCCTGCTGGGGATGCTGCTTTACGGGATCGACCACGAACCCTTCCAGCTCGAGGAGGCGCGCAAGTTCATCGACTGGGGCAACGCGCACGACATCGGCTTCCACGGGCTGTACCTCAGCGGCGGTCTGCACAGCACCGTGATCGACTACGTGGAGGCGCCGCTGATCTACGCCCAGTACCTGCTCTGCCAGGCGACCGGCCAGAGCCGCTACTGCACGCACGCCTCCGAACAGGCGCGCTCGATGACCGAGATCTACGGGGTCGAGTACAACTTCGCGCCGCTGTACGACTCGATCTTCATGGAGTGGATGATGGCCTACGGCAAGGCCGTGGGCGACAATCACTGGGTGGAAGTCGCGGAGGCCAACGCCGCTCGCGCCGCCCAGCACGCCGCCAACGGCCGCGGCCTATGGCTGGGAAGTTGGTGGGGCGGCCCGATCAAGGATTCCCAAACGCTACCGGGCATGTTCCGCACGATGGCGGGCACCACGAGCTTATTCGCGTGGCTTGCGTACTACTCATAGGTCCCCACCCGATCCGCTCGACTATGTGTCCGTTTGGGCCCACGTGACATCGGGTAAGTAGCAGGCTGGTCGGGCTGGCTAAGTGTGCGCATCGATGCGAACGCTGGGCCACGGGACGAGGCATCGAGCGCAAGCAAGGGAGACAAAATGGCAACGGCGCCAACCGCCCGTCGTCAGGTGCGTGGGCGGGCGAGGGAGGATGACGGAGCCTCGGATGGGGTGGCCCCGGATGCTGTCGCACCCCCAACGCGCACCCGCCGCGCGCCGGAACAGGCGCTGCTCGAGGATCTACTCACGGCTCTGCGGGCGGTGCGGACCGGCGACTTCTCGGCGCGGCTGAGCACACGCCGCAGCGGGCTGCTCGGAGAGATCACGGCGGAGTTCAACGAGCTGGCGGCGACGAACCAGCGCATGGCCAAGGAGCTCATGCGCGTCGGGCGTATCATCGGCCGCGAGGGGCGCATGACCGAGCGCGCGGCGCTCAGCGACGCGCACGGCGAGTGGGCCACGAGCATCGACTCGGTCAACGCCTTGATCGACGATCTCGTGCGTCCGACCACCGAGGTCGCGCGCGTGATCGTCGCCGTCGCCGAGGGCGACCTCTCGCAGAAGATGGCGCTGAAGATCGAGGGGCAGCCGGTGAAGGGCGAGTTCCTGCGGATCGGCACGACGGTGAACACGATGGTCGATCAGCTCTCCTCGTTCGCCGACGAGGTGACGCGCGTGGCGCGCGAGGTCGGCACCGAGGGCAAGCTGGGCGGCCAGGCGAAGGTGAAGGGCGTGTCGGGCACCTGGAAGGACCTCACCGACTCCGTCAACCTGATGGCCTCCAACCTGACCGACCAGGTGCGCAACATCGCGCAGGTCACGACGGCCGTCGCGCAGGGCGATCTGTCGCAGAAGATCACGGTGGACGTGAAGGGTGAGATCCTGGAGCTGAAGAACACGATCAACACGATGGTCGATCAGCTCTCCTCGTTCGCGGACGAGGTGACGCGCGTGGCGCGCGAGGTCGGCACGGAGGGCAAGCTCGGCGGCCAGGCCGAGGTGGAGGGCGTGTCGGGCACCTGGCGCGGCCTCACTGAGAGCGTGAACTTCATGGCCAACAACCTCACCGACCAGGTGCGCAACGTGGCGCAGGTGACGACGGCGGTGGCGCAGGGCGATCTCTCCCAGAAGATCACGGTTGAGGCCAAGGGCGAGGTGGCGGCACTGGCCGACACGATCAACACGATGGTCGATCAGCTGCGCTCGTTCGCGGCGGAGGTGACGCGCGTGGCGCGCGAGGTCGGCACCGAGGGCAACCTCGGCGGCCAGGCGAAGGTCGAGGGCGTGTCGGGCACGTGGCGCGGCCTCACCGAGAGCGTGAACTTCATGGCGTCCAACCTGACCGATCAGGTGCGCAACATCGCGCAGGTCACGACCGCGGTCGCGCAGGGCGATCTGTCGCAGAAGATCACGGTGGACGTGAAGGGCGAGATCCTGGAGCTGAAGAACACGATCAACACGATGGTCGATCAGCTCTCCTCGTTCGCGGACGAGGTGACGCGCGTGGCGCGCGAGGTCGGCACGGAGGGCAAGCTCGGCGGCCAGGCCGAGGTGGAGGGCGTGTCGGGCACGTGGCGGGACCTGACCGAGAACGTCAACCAGCTGGCCGGCAACCTCACCACGCAGGTGCGCGCGATCGCCGAGGTCTCCACGTCGGTGACGCAGGGCGACCTGACGCGCACGATCGCGGTCGAGGCGCAGGGCGAGGTGGCGGAGCTGAAGGACAACATCAACCAGATGATCGCCAACCTCAGGGACACGACCAAGCGCAACGAGGAGCAGGACTGGCTGAAGACCAACCTCGCGGGCATCTCTGGGCTGATGCAGGGACAGCGCGAGCTGCGTACGGTGACGCAGGTGATCATGTCCGAGCTGACCCCCACCGTCTCCGCGCAGCACGGCGCCTTCTTCCTGGCAGAGCCAAACCCCGACGGCGAGCGCTCCGACACGCGGCTGCGCCTGATCGCTAGCTACGGCTACCAGCAGCGCAAGAGCGTCTCCAACACGTTCGAGCTCGGCGAGGGGCTGGTGGGGCAGGCGGCGGTGGAGCGCAAGAGCATCCTGATCACCGAGGCGCCCCCCGACTACATCTCGATCACCTCCGGCCTCGGCTCGGCGACGCCGGCGAGCATCATCGTGATGCCGATCCTGTTCGAGGAACAGGTGCTTGGCGTGATCGAGCTGGCGTCGCTGCAGACCTACAGCGAGATCCACCGGACGTTCCTCGAGCAGCTGATGGGAACCCTCGGCGTGGTCCTCAACACGATCATGGCGAACATGCGCACCGAGGAGCTGCTGCAGCAGTCGCAGTCGCTCACCCAGGAGCTGCAGACCCAGTCGGAGGAGCTGCAGCGCCGCCAGGAGGAGCTCAAACGCTCAAACGCGGAGCTCGAGCAGCAGGCGCAGTCGCTGAAGGCCTCCGAGGAGCTGCTGCAGTCCCAGCAGGACAAGCTGCGGGGGGCCAACGACGAGCTGCAGGAGAAGGCCGCGCTGCTGGAGGAGCGCAACCTCGACATCGAGACCAAGAACCGCGAGATCGAGCTCGCGCGGCTCGGCTTGGAGGAGAAGGCCGCGCAGCTCGCGCTCTCCTCCAAGTACAAGTCGGAGTTCCTGGCGAACATGTCGCACGAGCTGCGGACTCCCCTCAACAGCCTGCTGATCCTCTCCAAGCTGCTGCTGGAGAACGAGCACGGCAACCTCAGCGAGAAGCAGCTCGAGTTCGCGCGCACGATCTACACCGCGGGGGCCGACCTGCTGCAGCTGATCAGCGACATCCTGGACCTCTCGAAGATCGAAGCCGGCAAGATGGAGATCCTCCCCGACCTGGTCGGCCTCGCCGACGTGCAGGCGTACGTCACGAGCACGTTCGACCCGATCGCCGCCGACAAGGGTCTGCGCTTCGACATCGAGGCGGACTCCGCGCTGCCTGCGACGATCGTCACCGACGAGCAGCGCCTGGAGCAGGTGCTCAGGAACCTGCTGTCGAACGCCTTCAAGTTCACCGAGGCCGGCGGGGTCACGCTCAGCGTTGGGCACCGGCCCGGCGGACGGATCGCCTTCGCGGTCTCCGACACCGGCGTCGGCATCGCCCCCGACAAGCTGCAGGTCATCTTCGAGGCCTTCCAGCAGGCGGACGGCACGACCAGCCGCAAGTACGGCGGCACCGGCCTTGGCCTCTCGATCAGCCGCGAGCTGGCCCGCGCCCTCGGCGGTGAGATCGAGGTTGCGAGCACGGTCGGGGAGGGCACCACCTTCACTCTGATCCTGCCGCTGAGCTACCCCCGGCCGCTCGGCGCCCCACCCGACGCGCGCGCGGAGGATGCGGCGCAGCTCGCGCCCGCCGAGCCTTCCGCACCGGCTTCCCCACCGGCGCTCAGGGCTGGCACGGCGCCTCTCGCGCCGGGGCTCCTGAGACCCGCGGAGGGGAGCGTGGCGGCTGTCGCTCTGACTGAGCAAGAGGGGCATGGCTCGCCGGCCGCCGGCCGTTTGACCCACACCGCCGAGCGGACGGACGCCGAGCACGCGGGTAAGAAGGTGCTGATCGTCGATGACGACGTGCGCAACCTGTTCGCGCTCGCCAGCCTGCTGGAGGACCGCGGCATGGAGGTGGTGTTCGGCGAGACCGGCAAGGAGGCGCTCGCGACGCTGGAGCGCCATCCGGACGTCGACATCGTCCTGATGGACATCATGATGCCGGACATGGACGGGAACGAGACGATCGCCGCGATCCGCCAAACGCGCGGCCTGCGCGAGCTGCCGATCATCGCGGTCACGGCGAAGGCGATGGAGGGCGATCGCGAGCGCAGTATCTCCGCGGGGGCCTCCGACTACATCACCAAGCCGGTGGAGCCCGGGCGTCTGTTGTCGCTCATCGGGACGTGGCTGGCGCCATGACACCCGCGCGGGCGAGCGTGGAGCCCGGACGGCAGCTCGTGCCCGCGCGGATGCCCCCGCCGTCAGCAGATCCCAGGCCGGCGGTGGAGCCTAAGCCGGCGGTGGAGTCCAGGCCGGCGGTGGAGGCTGCGGCCCAGCAGCCTGAGCTCGCGCCGGTGGGAATCCTGTTGGTGGACGACGACGAGGACAGTCTGCGCGCGCTGCGCGCGGTGTTGGAGCCGCTCGGGCAGCGGCTGCGCACGGCGCGCTCCGGCGAGGACGCGCTGCGGCGGCTGCTGCGCGAGGAGTTCGCGGTGATCCTGCTCGATGTGTGGATGCCGGGGCTCGACGGCTTGGAGACCGCGAGCTACATCAACGCGCGCGCGCGCACTCGGCACATCCCGATCATCTTCCTCACGGCTCACGCCCAGGACGTCGAGCAGGTCTTCCGGGCGTACGCCGCCGGGGCGGTCGACTACGTCGTCAAGCCGTTCGATCCGGACGTGCTGCGCAGCAAGGTGGCGGTCTTCGTCGAGCTCCAGCGCGAGCGCGGGGAGCGCGTGCGCGAGGCGCGTGCCCGCGCCGAGGCCGAGGCGATCGCCGGCACCCTGCAGCGTCACCTGCTGCCCGATCGGCTGCCCCAGATTCCTGCGCTCGCGATGGCCGCGCGCTACCGGCCCAGCGAGCGCGCCGCACAGGTCGGCGGGGACTGGTACGACGCGATCGAGCTGGCCGATGGCTGCGTGGGACTCGTGATCGGGGACGTCGTCGGGCACGGCGTGCAGGCGGCCACGATGATGGGGGAGTTGCGTGCCGCGCTGCGCGCGTACGCGGTGGGAGAGCCGAGCTCTCCCGGCGCGGTGCTCGCGTCTCTGAACTCGCTCGTGGCGAGCACGCACAGCGCGAGGATGGTCGCGACCCTGCTGTACATGGTGGTGGATGCCGGCCGCGCTCGTGTGCGCTTTGCGAGCGCGGGCCACCTGCCTCCTCTGCTGATGGACGCCGGTGGCGCGCGGTTTCTCGAACACGACTGCGCGTTGCCGCTCGGCGCGGGCGAGCACACCGTCTTCGAGGAGTGGGAAGGCGAGCTGAGCTCCGGCAGCACCGTGCTGCTGTACACCGACGGACTAGTCGAGCGCCGCGGCGAGAGCATCGACCTGGGGCTCGATCGCCTGCGCGAGACGCTCGGCACGGGGCCGGCCGACCTGGAGCGGCTCTGCTCGCACATCCTCGATCGGGCGATCGACGGCAGGGACGTTCAAGACGACATCGCGCTGCTGGCGATGCGGCTGGTGGACGAGGATGCGGGAGCACTGCAGCTCACTCTCCCGGCGGAGCCCACGTCGGTGCCGGTGGCCAGGCATCGCGTCGAGCGCTGGCTGGCCGAGACGGGCGACGGGCGCGACGACGTCTTCGCGATCGCGCTGGCTGTCAGCGAGGCCTGCGCCAACGCCGTCGAGCACGCCTACGACCCCGAGTCCGGTCACACGTTTCGCCTGCGCGCGGAGCGCGCATCTGGCGAGGTCGTGATCGAGGTGTCGGATTCGGGCCGCTGGCGGACGCCGCGTGGCTCGCAGCGCGGGTTGGGTTTGGGCATGATCGAGCAGTTGATGGACGCGGTGGATGTCGAGCCGGCGTCCTCCGGTACGACCGTGCGTATGCGCAAGGTGCCAGGTGGCGCTCAGCGGCTCTGAGCAGCCGGCTTCAGGACGCCAGGCGGTCGCTGCGCTGGCGGAAATCGAGCGCTCCGAGCGGGAGGGCGTGTACGTCATCGCGGTCACCGGTGAAATCGATGTGTCGAACGTCGGCGCCGTCGAGCACGCGGCGTGCGAGATCTCCAACGAGACGCTGGGCATCGTGCTCGACCTGAGCTCGACGACATACATCGACAGCGCCACGATCGGCCTCATGTTCAGGCTGCGCCGCGGCCTCAGCCGGCGCGGCCAGGCGCTGCGCGTGATCTGCCCCCCGGGGTCGAGCGTCCGGCGCGTACTCGAGTTGACGGGCTTCGATCGCGAGCTGCCGCCCGAGGAGGATCGCGACGCCGCGATCGCCGCGATCCACGAGGATGTGCCGCTCGGCGAGCGCCGGCGGCAGGTGGGCTCAGAACAGCCCGAGCCCGCTGCCGGCGTGGCGCACGAGGTCGAACAGGGGCCCGGGGACGATCCCGAAGAAGAGCGTGGCGGCACCGGCCAGCACGGCGACTAGGGCCACCTCGGGCTGTGCTCCAGCGGGGGGCTCCGCCTCCGTGTCGAGCTCCGGGGAGGCGCCCGCTATGACGGGCAGGGGCGCCTCGCGCATCCACATCGCGGCGACCACGGGCAGGTAGTAGCCGAGGGAGATCATCGAGCCGATCACGATCACGACGCCGAGCCAGGTGTAGCCGCCGGAGACGGCGGCGTCGATCAGGTAGAACTTCCCGATGAAGCCCGCGGTGGCGGGGATGCCGGCGAGGCCGAGCATCGCGAGCGTCATCGGCCAGGCCAGCCAGGGGCGCTCGCGGCCGAGGCCGGCCAGTGAGTGGACGTCGTCGCCGAGGCCCTCGCGCTCGCGCGCGAGGATCACCGCGAAGGCGGCCATGTTCATGAAGAGGTAGACGGCGAGGTAGAAGACGGTCGCGCGCACCCCGAGCTGGGTGGCGACGACGACACCGGCGAGCATGTAGCCGGCCTGCGCGACGGAGGAGTAGGCGAGCATCCGCTTCAGCGAGGACTGCCCGAGCGCGCCAACGTTGCCGACGACGATCGTGACGGCCGCGAGCGTGGCGACGGCCGGCCCCCAGCTGTTCTGGGCGCCGATCAGCGCGACGTCGAAGAGGCGCAGGAAGACGCCCAGCGCGGCGACCTTGGTGGCGACCGCCATGAACGCGGTGACCGGCGTGGGCGCGCCCTCGTAGACGTCGGGGGTCCACTGGTGGAACGGCGCGACGGAGGCCTTGAAGGCGAGGCCGGCGACTGACAGCGCGACGCCGGTGAGCAGCAGCACGTTGGTGCTCAGCCCGTTGGCGGAGACCGCTTCGGCGATCGCGGCGAAGTCGGTGGCCCCGGTGGCGCCGTAGATCAGCGCGAGGCCGTAGAGCAGCGTCGCGGAGCCGACGGAGCCGATGATCAGGTACTTCAGCCCCGACTCCAGCGAGTGCTCGCGCCGCATTTCGGTGGCGCACAGCACGTACAGCGGGATCGAGAGCAGCTCCAGGCCGATGAACAACGCGACGGTGCTCTGCGCGGCCGCGAGCAGCGACATCCCCCCGATCGAGGTGAGCAGCAGCGCGTGAAACTCGCCGTGCGCGGCTTCCCGCGCGGCGAGCGAGCGCCACGCGAGCAGCACGGTGGCGGCGCCGCCGGCGACCAGCACGAGGTTCAGCACCAGCGCGAGGTCGTCGATCCGCAGCGCGCCGGAGAGGATCGACTGCTGTTCGTCCCACTGCCAGATCGTGAGGCCGGCCGCGGCGCCGAGCGCCACCAGGGAGAGGGCGGGCACGACGTGCTCGCGCACGCGCCGGGAGCCGAGCAGGCCGGCGAGCAGCGCCACGACCGCGCCGCCGAGCAGCGCGATCAGCGGGGCGAGGCCCGCGAAATCGACGGGCGGCCCTT
>JBOGYA010000109.1:0-8810 GCA_050696515.1 Solirubrobacteraceae bacterium | reverse complement strand
GCCCCCCTGAGTTCCCAGGGCAAGCTGGACAAGGACGCAGTGAGCGAAGTGTGCTCAGCACACGAGCGATCGAGGACGCCGATCCAGCGCCGCCATGGGGGCTCAGGCTCATCCCTGCAACTCCCGCAGCTCATCGACATCGATCGGCAGGCGGCGGCGATAGATCGCGACGATCATGCCGAGCCCGATGCAGACCTCGCAGGCGGCGACGGTCATCACTACGAGCGCGAGGATCTGCCCGTCGCCGTTGCCCCACATCCGCGAGAAGGCGATCAGCGCGAGGTTGGCGCCGTTGAGCATCAGCTCCAGGCAGAGCAGCACCACCAATGGGTTGCGCCGGAGGATGACGCCGACGGCGCCGAGCGCGAAGACGATCGCGGAGACGGCGAGGAACCAGGCGATGCTCACGAGTGCCGGCCTCCCACGCCGGCGTGCTCCTGCCCGCCGCCGCGACCATTGGCGTGCTCGGCGGTGAAGGGCAGCCCGCCGACCCCCTCGGCCATCGTGCCGGTGCCCTGCGGGCGCAGCAGGTCGAGCGGGGTGAGGCGGTCGCGCTCGCGCTCGTCCTCGCCGAGCCCCCCGCGGCGCCGGGCGAGCACGACGCCTCCGACGGCTGCGATCAGCAGCAGGAAGGAGGCGATCTCGAAGGCGAGCAGGAAGCGGGTGAGCAGCAGGTTGCCGATGTAGGCGGGGGTGCCAAACGCCTTTGGCCCTGGCGCGTAGCTGGCGCCGTACCCTTCGATCGCCTTCAGGCCGGAGCCGAGCAGCGCGATCAGGAGCTCGACGAGCAGCGCGCCGCCGAGCAGTGCCCCGCCGAGGCGCAGCGAGCCACGCGCGGAGGCGCCGCGGTGCAGGCGCTGGCCAAGCGGGCGGCCGGAGTCGCCGACGTAGGCGACGACGAACACGTAGAGCACCATCACGGCGCCGGCGTAGACGACGACCTGAGCGGCGGCGACGAATTCGGCGCGCAGCAGCAGGAAGAGCACGGCGAGCGAAAGCAGGTGAACGACCAGCGCGAGCACGCAGTAGAAGGGGTCGCGCAGCGCGACGACGCCGACCGCGCCCCCGATTGCGCCGAGCGCGGCGAGGAAGAACAAGACCGAGCTCATTTACTCTCCCTCATTGCGCAGTGGGGTGCGCTCCAGCGGCTCGGCGAGCAGCATCTCCTTGGTGAAGATCAGGTCGGAGCGGGAGTAGTCGGAGAGCTCATAGTCGTGGCCCATGGTGATAGCGTCGAAGGGGCAGGCGACCTCGCAGTAGCCGCAGAATATGCAGCGCGAAAGATTGATCTCGTACACAGCCGCATACCGCTCGCCGGCGGAGACGCGGTTCTCGGGCGTGTTCTCAGCGGCGACGACGCGAATGCAGTCGGCGGGGCAGGCGGCGGCACAGAGCGAGCAGCCCACGCACTTCTCGAGGCCAGTGTCCTCGAAGCGGTGCAGCTTGTGGCGGCCGCGAAAACGTGGGTAGACGGGGGTCTTCTCCTCCGGGTACTGGACGGTCACGACCGGTTCGCGGAAGCGCCCGAACGTTGTCAGCAGACCGCGCACGGTCTCGCGGAACGTGCGCCACGTGCTGCGCGCGGCACCAGGCGCGGGTGTGCGCTTGACCTCGATCACGTCATCGCCGGGGTTCCAGGCCATCAGTGCGTCACCACCACGAGCACGGCCGTGACGAGCGCGTTGAGCGTGGCGAGCGGCAGCAGCACCTTCCAGCCGAAGCTCATCAGCTGGTCGTAGCGCAGGCGCGGGAGCGTGGCGCGCACCCAGATGAAGAAGAACGTGAAGAGCCCCATCTTGAACAGCACCACGAGTGGATCGACCCACCCCGGCGGGTGGATGCCGAACGGCAGCAGCCAGCCGCCGAGGAACACCGTGGTGACGATGCCGGAGACGACGAGCACGTTGAGGTACTCCGCGAAGTAGTAGGAGGCGAAGCGCCCACCGCCGAACTCGGTGTTGTAGCCGCCGACGAGCTCGGCGTCGGCCTCCGTCAGGTCGAACGGGGCGCGGTTGATCTCCGCGAAGCTGGCGGTGAGGAAGATCAGGAAGCCGAAGAACTGCGGCACGACGTACCACATGCCTTGCTGGGCGGTGACGATGCCGGTCAGCGAGAGCGTTTGCGCGGTCATGATCACGCCGACGAGCGCCAACCCCTGGGAGACCTCGTAGGAGATCAGCTGGGCCGCGCCGCGCATCGCGCCGAGGAACGAGTACTTCGAGCCGGAGGACCACCCGCCGAGCATGATCCCGTAGAAGGCGACCGCGCCGAACGCGAACAGGTACAGCGGCCCGATCGAGACGTCGACCCCGTACAGCCCGACGGGCGTGCCGAAGATGTGCTGGACGTTGCCGAAGGGGATCAGCGCGAACGCCGCCACCGCCGTGACGATCGAGATCAGCGGGGCGAACGCGAACAGGAAGCCGACCGAGCTGGTCGGGCGGAACTGCTCCTTGGTCAGCAGCTTGAGGATGTCGGCGAGTGGCTGCAGCGCGCCGTAGGGGCCGACGCGGTTGGGGCCGTAGCGGGACTGGAACCGCCCGAGCAGCTTGCGCTCGGCCAACAGCACGACCGGCACGAGCTGCAGGCCGACGGCGAAGATGACGATCGCCTTCAGGACCTGGATCCACCATTCTTCGTAGAAGCCGACCGTGGCGATCATGAGTAGGCCACCGCGGCTTCCCGTTCCTGCCAGCGGACACCCTTGCCGCCGATCTCGTTGAGTGTCAGGCCGCCATAGAACGGCACCGCATCGAATAGCTGTTGTGAGGCCATCGGGCCGGTCGATACCTCCAAGTCGAAACCATTGCCCTTGGCCAGATCGGCGAGTACGTGCCACTCTGCGCGGGTGGCTCCCGGGCGTGCGACAGCCGGACGCAGCCGCTGGATGCGCCCGTCCGGATGGACGATCGTACCCTCCTTCTCGGCGTATGCCTGAGCTGGGAAGACGACGTTCGCGTGTGTGCGGATTCCTTCTGTGAGGAACATTGCGTGTGCGACGATCGTGCTGGCTCGCTCGAGCGCCTGCTCCCACTCGGAACGGGTCGGTGAATGCTCCAGCGGGTCAGCTCCCAACAGTTCCAGCGGGTCAGCTCCCAACAGGTACAGACCGCTCAACTTGCCCTGAGTCAACCCATGGGCTATGCCCTGCGCATCCAGGCCTTCCTCTGGGGACTCGCTGAGACCGGGGCCGGCGTTCGGCAGCACGCCCGCCTCGCGCAGGCCGCGGCCGTTGGTGCCCGCCGGGACTTCCAAAAGGCCCGCGCCGCCGGTGTCCGCCAGGGACAGGGTCTGTACTAGCTCGAGCAGCGCTCGGGCGGCCGCCGCGCCGTCGGGGCCCGCCGTCAGGCGCTCGTGCCACAGGATCACGACCTCCTCGCCGGCCTCGCGCAGCCGCTTCGCCAGCTCGCCCGCTCGCTTGGCGCTGAGCAGGTCCGCGGGGCTCGCCTGGTGCAGGCGCATCCCATGGCGGCGGACGCCCTTGCGTAGGCGCAGGTCGAGGATCGGCGCGTCCACGATCGGGTCGGCCGCGAGCACGAGCACGGCGTGGGCGAACTCCAGGTCGCTGACCCGTGCCTGCAGACGCGGGTCCGATAGCGCGCGGTGCAGCTCCAGCGGCAGCGTGCCCGCGCGGCGCGAGTCGATGTGCGGCGAGCCGAGGCCCTCGCGCATCAGGCGCGCGAGCAGGAACCCCTCCTCGTTCGTGGCCTCGCCGCCCACCAGCGCCCCTGTCCGCTCGCCCGCGCGGGACAGCCCGGCGGCGGCCTCCTCCAGCGCGCGCTCCCACGAGACGGGCCGCAGCTCGCCGCCGTCGCGGATCAGCGGCTCGGTGACGCGGCCTTCCCCGAGCGCGGGGTAGGCGAAGCGGCCGCGGTCGCACAGCCAGCCGTCGTCGACCTCGGGGTGCTCGCGCGAGAGCACGCGCAGCACGCGCTCGTCGCGCACGGTCAGCGTGACGTTGCACTGGGCGGGGCAGAGCGTGCAGACCGAGCCGGCGTCCTCGATGTCCCAGGGCCGCGCGCGGAAGCGGTAGGGCTGGGAGGTGAGCGCGCCGACGGGGCACAGCTCGACGATGTTGCCGCTGAACGGCGCGACGTAGGGGTGGCCGTCGAAGGTGGAGACGTAGGAGTGCGCGCCGCGCTCCTGGAGCACGAGCTGGTGGTCCTCGGAGATCTCCTGGGAGAAGCGCACGCAGCGGTAGCAGAGGATGCAGCGCTCGCGGTCGATCGCGATGTGGGGGGAGAGCGCGAGCGGCTTGACGAAGTGGCGCTTGGGCTCGACGAAGCGCGAGGTGCCGAGGCCCCACCCGAAGGTGATGTCCTGCAGGGGACACTCGCCGCCCTTGTCGCAGACGGGGCAGTCGAGCGGGTGGTTGACGAGCAGGAACTCGACCACCGAGCTCTGCGCCTCCTTGACGCGCTCGGATTGGGTGTGCACGACCATCCCGTCCTTGACGGCGGTGGAGCAGCCGGTCTGGAGCTTGGGGATGCCCTCGATTTCCACGAGGCACATGCGGCACGCGCCGACCGGGTGGCCGAGTTTGGGCTCGTAGCAGAACACGGGGATCTCGACGTCGCCGTGCTTGGCGGCGTCGACCAGCATCGAGTTTTCGGGCGCCTGGACCTCCAGGCCATCGATCGTGAAGGTGATCGTGTTGGGCTGCGGACGTGGCATCAGCTGCCCCCGGTTGGGTGGGCTGCCATACCTGCCGTGGCATATCCGGGTGGGTGGATGCTCTCCGCACCGGCAGAACCGGTCGCCGCCGCACCGCTGGCGGCCATGCGGGCCGCCTCGATGTGAGCTTCGAACTCCTCCTTGAACTGCTTGATCATCGAACCGATCGGCATCGCCATCGCGTCGCCGAGCACGCACAGGCAGTTGCCGATGATGTGCTCCTGGACGGAGGCCATGATCTCCAGGTCCATCGGCGTCGCCTCGCCGCTCTCGATCCGCTCCAGCATCTTCACCGTCCAGTTGGTGCCCTCGCGGCAGGGCGTGCACTTGCCGCAGGACTCGTGGCGGTAGAACTTCGCCACCTTCAGGGCCACGTCGAGGATCGGGGTCGAGTCGTCCACGACGATGATCGCGCCGGAGCCGAGCATCGAGCCGGCCTTCGCGAGCGAGTCGAAGTCGTAGGGGACGTCGAGGTCCTCGCCGGTGAGCACGGGCGCGGAGGAGCCGCCGGGGAACCAGCACTTGACCTGGCGTCCTTCCGGCGGCCCGCCGGCGAGCCCATAGATGATCTCGCGGGAGGGCATGCCGAGCTCGATCTCGTAGTTGCCCGGCTTCTGCACGTGCCCGGAGACCGACACGAGCTTCGTGCCGGTGGAGGTCTGCACGCCGAGCTTCGCGTACTCGCCGCCGCCCATGCGGACGATCGTGGGCACGGTCGAGAGCGTCTCGACGTTGTTGATCAGCGTCGGCCCCTGGTAGAGCCCCTGGTTGGCGGGGAACGGCGGCTTCAGGCGCGGGTTGCCGCGCTTGCCCTCCAGCGAGTCCAGCAGGCCGGTCTCCTCGCCGCAGATGTACGCGCCGGCGCCGCGGTGCACGACCAGCGAGAGCGACGTGTCGGAGCCGAGGATCTGCTCCCCGACGTACCCCGCGGCGCGCGCTTCGGCGAGCGCGGCGTCGAGGATGTCGGCCTGCAGCACGTACTCGCCCCGGATGTAGATGAACGAACGGGTGGCCCCCGCCGCGTGGGCGGCGATCGCGATCCCCTCGATCAGGACGTGGGGGTTCTTCTGCATCAGTTCGCGGTCCTTGAAGGTCCCCGGCTCGGACTCGTCGGCGTTGCACACGAGGTACTTGTCCATCCCGCCTTTGGGCAGGAACGACACCTTCTTGCCCATCTGAAAGCCGGCCCCCCCACGGCCGCGCAGGCCGGAGGCTTCGAGCTCGTGCAGGACGGCTTCGGGCGGCATCTGCAGGGCCTTGCGCAGCGCGTCGTACCCGCCGCGGCGTTCGTACACCGCGAGCGTGTTTAGCCCGGGCTCGTCGATGCGGTCGAACAGGAGCTTGGTGCTCACGTAGACACCGCCCGTGTGAGACCGATTGGTGGGGCTTGGGGATCGTCCACGTGAGTGTGTTCCGCCCATGGGCCGTGGGCGCGGGGCCTCCTACCCCGCGGCGGCGCGCCACGCGCCGGGCCGCGCGGGCTCACGAGTCTGCCTCCGGGTCCGCGCAGGGACGCCGTGCGAGCTGCTTCTCCGGCAGCACCTCGCGGCCGGCGCGGATGTCATCGAGCAGCTGCGGCACGTCGGCGATGGTGAGCGGCCCCACGTACACGCCGTCGACCGAGGCCATCGGCGCGATGTCGCAGGCGCCGAGGCACTCGAACGAGCGCACGTTGAGCTCGGCGTCGTCCCCGGCGGCGGCGCTGATCGCCTCGTACAGCTCGTCGGCGCCGCACAGCGAGCAGGAGATGTTGGTGCACACGTACACGCTGTGGCGCCCCACCGGAGTGGTCTCCAGCATGTCGTAGAAGGTTGCCACGGCCGCCAGCTCGGCGGGAGTCAGCTGCATGACGCATGCCACCTGCTCGATCGCCTCGGGCGAGCACCACCCGTGCACGCGCTGAGCGGCCTGGAGCGCCGGCAGGATCGCGGAGCGGGAGTCGGGGTAGAGCGCCATGTGCCCCTCGATCTCCGCGCGCAGCGCCTCGGGCACCGGCGTAGTCGCCGGGTCGGGGATCGTCGCGGGAGCCTTCTCCAGGTCAGCAGGTTCGTCCCAACCGCGCGGACTGGCCGTGGCGCTCATCGGTCGATGCCTCCCAAGATCGGATCGAGCATCGCGGTGGTGGCGATCATGTCGGCGATGTAGCTGCCGCGGGTCATGTGCGAGAGGGCCTGGAGGTTGACGAAGCTCGGGTCGCGCATGTGCACCCGCGCGGGCTTCGAGGAGCCGTCGGAGCGCACGTAGCAGCCCAGCTCTCCCCGGGGGGACTCGATCGGGTAGTACACCTCGCCCGGCGGCACGCGGAACCCCTCGGTGACGAGCTTGAAGTGGTGGATCAGCGCCTCCATCGAGGTGGCGAGCTCGTGCCGGGGCGGCAGCGCGACCTTGCGGTCCTCAGTGATGTACGGCCCCTCGGGCAGCCCGTCCAGCGCCTGCTCGATGATGTGCACCGACTCGTAGATCTCGGCGAGGCGCACCGCGAAGCGGTCGTAGTTGTCGCCGACCGTGCCGACCGGGATCTTGAATTGGAAGTCGTCGTAGGAGCTGTACGGGTCGGCCTTGCGCAGGTCCCACGGGTTGCCCGCCGCGCGCAGCAGGGGGCCGGTCACGCCGAGGCCCAGCAGCGTCTCCGCGTCCAGCGGGCACGTGCCGCGCAGCCGCTGCAGCACGATCTCGTTGGAGTTCAGGATCGCGCCGTACTCGTCGGCGCGCTTGGGCATCACCTTCAGGAACTCGCGCACCTTCGCCTCGAAGCCGGCGGGGATGTCCTCGATCACGCCCCCCACCTGGAAGTAGCGCGTGTGCATTCGCGCCCCCGAGGACATCTCGAACAGGTCGAGGATCTGATCGCGCTCGCGCAGGCAATACAGGAAGATCGAGGTCGCGCCGAGGTCCAGCACGCTCGTGCCGAGCCAGATCAGGTGCGAGGCGATGCGGTTGAGCTCGAGATGGATCACGCGCAGGTACTGCGCGCGCTTGGGGACCTCTACCTCCGCCAGCGTCTCGACCGCCCCGCAGTACGCCATCGCGTTGAAGTAGTACGCCAGGTAGTCCATCCGCTCGATGACGGGGATCACCTTCCAGTACGACTTGTCCTCGGCCGTCTTCTCGATCCCGGTGTGCACGTACCCGATGATCGGTTTGAGGTCCCGCACGACCTCTCCCTGGAGCGTCACCAGCAGCCGCAGCACGCCGTGCGTGGCGGGGTGGTGGGGGCCGAAGTTGAGCGTCAGCAGCTCCTCCGAGGTCTCGGCGCCCTCGGCCCCGTTGAGCACTGGACTTGCTACTGGGCTCACTCGAGCGCCTCCAGCCGGTTCGCCTCGTCGCGCGTGAAGATCACAGGTTCGCCGCCGGTCGGAAAGTCGCGGCGCTGCGGGTGCCCCTCGTAGTCCTCGGGCATCAGGATCCGGCGCAGGTCGGGATGGCCCTCGAACACGACCCCGAACATGTCGTACACCTCGCGCTCCTGATGGTCGGCGGTCGGCCAGTCCGCGGTCACCGACTCCACGCGCGGCGTGTCGACCGGCACGCGAAGCTTGACCGTGATGCGGTCCACGCGGGTCATATCCAGCAGCTCATACGCCACGCCCAGCCGCGGCTCCTCCGGGTAGTGGTCCATGCCGTGCACGCTCGCGAGGAACCCGTACCCCTGCGCGCGCAGCGTCTGCAGCACCGTGCGAATCTGGGCCGGATCGACTACGACCGTCGCGCGGTTGCGGAAGTACACGGTCTCGATTGCGGCGTCGCCCAGCTCCTTGGCGAGCAGCTCCAAGCCCGTGGCGTCAGGCATTTAGGCGCTCTCCTCGTGCGGACAGGTCGCCCGATTCGCGCCGGCTGCGACGGCTGCTAAACACCCGACGGCGCCTCCTCGGTACCCACTGCGTCGTAGCGCCTGCGCCAACCCATGTCGGGGTCGTCCTGGACGAGCTTGCGCAGCTTGAGGATGCCGTGCATCAGCGCCTCCGGGCGCGGCGGGCAGCCGGGCACGTGCACGTCGATCGGCATGAACTTGTCGGCCGGCACCAGCGCGTAGTTGTTGAAGACGCCCATCGAGCTGCAGCAGGCGCCCATCGAGATCGCCCACTTCGGCTCGAGCATCTGGTCGTAGAGCCGGCGGATGATCGGCGCCATCTTGA